>JAAYAE010000114.1 GCA_012719555.1 Acholeplasmataceae bacterium
GTAAAGAAAATCTTACAAAGCAAATGTATTAGAAGAGTATCCCGCGATGTTAAGCGGTTTTAATTGTAGGAGGTTGCTATGACAGATATAAAAGATAAAGTGAATCAGGACACTAACACCAATAAGAAACCAGATGCCGATCGTGGGGAGTACTATGTATACATGTACTCTGACCCCACTGATAATAACAAACCGTTCTATGTTGGAAAAGGAAAAGATAAACGAGTCGAATCACATTTGAAGGATACCAGCAACACACCAAAAGCACGGAAAATTCAAGAATTGAGAAATAAGGGCAAGGAACCTATTATAGAAATCCTAATCCACGACGTTAGTGAAGAGACTGCACTCAATGTGGAGGCCACAGTAATCGATTTATTGAAGTTAGATAATCTGAAAAATAAGATAAAGGGGAAAGGATCAAATAAGTATGGTAGAAAAAGCCTAGAGGCATTTCGTCAGTTAGGTGGCTATGAAGAACTTAAAAGAAAAGACATTACAGAAAACTTGATCATCATCCGAATAAATCAACTTTATTATGAGGGAATATCAGCAGTCGATCTGTATGATGGGACGAGAGGCCTTTGGCGCATTAACATTAATCGTGTCAAAGATTTAGGTACTGGTGAACTAGAATATAAATATGCTCTGGCAGTATATCAGGGCCAGGTTAAAGAGGTATACGAGATCAAAGACTGGTACCCAGCATATAGCACTTTTTATAATGATGAAAAACGAAGAGAACCCGATTTATCAGACCCAAAATCAGAGAAGTTAGAGAAAAGGTACGAATTCGTTGGTAAAATTGCGGCGAAACCGATTCGTAGCAAATACCATAAAAAAGTGATCCCGGACGAAATAATGCCGAGAAGATCACAGTACCCAATCATATATTGCGGACCCGGCAAAACGGAAGAAGAAAAACAGGAAATAATGATAGAAGCCGATGACAACTAAGCATAGGAAAAGAGGTGATCTATGATGTGGGTGAAATTTAGCAAGAGTGAGGAAAAAGTAAATAACTTTGCATATGCAAAATTTCTTGGCCTTGGCAAAGAAAACAGCGAGTTGTTCTGGCAATCGCTGCAAGTGGCCAGACTGCTGCATCAACACGGATACCGCGGGAAATATGTGTTCACTGCGTTTTGTCAATATCTGCCCGAGCATACAGGAACGACAGAGTCTGAATTGAATGATTGCTGCGGCAGGATCACGGCGGAAGCAGTGCGACTCCTTTCTCAAAAGACCCTAAAGAAGCAGGATTACGCAGATATGATTCGGAAGAATGAGGTTGCCCGTCTGGTCAAAATAGCAGACCTCATTGTGCGTATGGAAAAAGTGATGCGGGGAGAGGGGGGAAGCTGTTCAACTTTGTCAAAGGAAATTGAGCAGTACTACCTTGGATTTGCAGATTTTACAAAGTTCGAGGATAAATTTAATGATCTTTCTCATAAGTTGAAACTATGCACTATTCTTGACAAGACCCCAAATCTGGATCAAATGCCTCCGCCGGAAGGGTGGGAAGAATACAATGGGTATGACCGTTTTGAAATCGTCATTAAGAAGGCGAGATTGGTCGAGGGTCTGGCCCAGGATGCTTGCGACATCTACATTAATGGACAGCGATTCATCGACTTGATCAGGGAAGATGAAAGAAAGCTAGGATGGAAAAAGAGCATGTGTGGGAATTATATCGGACGCCCGCCGGAACATGTTTTGCTACCTGAAAATACGGTTTTTATAGATCCAACAAAAGACTCTTTACGCGATCCGGAGGATGGAAGATCCTATAGCTTGACTTGCAGCCTTTGCGGAGATTCAGAGTGTTCGACGGTTCGGGTCAGGATCACTGTGAACGATATCACCGTGACATGGAGCGAAATCGGTCAAAAGTCGGTAGGCGAAGTTGGACCATTTACGTTTAAACGTGACCAGTATGAATACGCTTTAGACTACGGAAACGCAGCATATCTAACAGCATATTGCGCTGCAAATGGCATCAGGGGGTTGAAGAAGAACAAGACCAGGATGATGACAATGCTCTGTCAAGCAATTATGTACGGAAACAAGCATGCGGTCGCTCTTCTTCCAATTAACGATCTTAATATTCATAATAGTGCAGATGAAAAAATAACCTGTTGGATAGACGATACAGGAGCTCATTTCTCAGCCCTAAAAGCTACATTCACTTCAAAAGGCATCAAGATGATGCATTACAATAATGCACATCCTGAAGGGCTGGAAGTGGATGAAGTTTGTTATTATAAAATCGCGACAGGAATGAGCTTTGACTACGATTGCGTGACCGAGAGGGAGTTTGATAGGTTCATTCAGATGAAAAACAATGATCTAGGGAAGATTAAAAAATGCAATGGAAGATCTGAGTGAAGAGCAGGCTTATTGAACAAGGCGTTTCCTCAAGTTGATAATTTGTATGTAGATGAAGGGTATCGCAGAATGAAATTTGTCATCATCAACACGTTTTTCATATAAAGGCTATTGAAAATTTTTTAAGATACTTAGTAACATCGATTATTGGAGTATTAAAATGAGAAAAAGATTAACAATGTTAGTATTAGTATTAGTAATTCAGATTATGGATACGATTTAAATAACAGCGGGCATTTTGGTACATTAAAGAGTAGGATCGAAGGTAGTAGGTATATGTTCCTTGATTTGCCTTTAGAAGTATACAAAGATCAAAATGCGTATTAATATCCTTTGGATATTAATATAGATGAATTCGACTATGTTATGAAGAAATCTATATTCTCAAAAAAAATTACTGAAGCATCGAGTGATATCTATATTGATCCCCAAAATGTACAAGTCGACGCGGATGGAAATGAAAAGGAAGCTTTCTTTGTTAAAAGAACAATTGTTGACTATGACAAAAAAGGTAATGTTATTGAAGTTTTATCGTTACCATATCTCTTTTCATATACAATGGATGAAAACGAATACAGAACCTTATGGGAGGGGTCAATAGACGACATAAGAGATTTTACAGCGTCAAATGCATATAGAATTCTTAACGAACTAAGAGGGACTAATTGGATAAAGAGTAATGAAGTACTATCAACAGTGTTAAATGATAGTGAAATAGATTTATTAGATATGTATTGTTTGAGGATAAATCAGTATTTTAAATCGGGGTGATACTCAACCAAATACATTGTTAATTTAGTGCGTTTGCTTGAACCTTTATACCTACCAATCGGTGAATTATACGACTTTATCTGATTGAAGAGTGCTATTTTAAGTGAGAATAAGGTGTGATGATATGTATGTGATTGTTGGAGTTATATTGTTTTTTATCATTGCTGGTAATTTTTTATCGAAAGACGCTCCAAATAGTACATGGTCAGAGAAAAGAGGAAGGGATAATCCATTTGATACTACAGAATTAATGATATATCAAAATACAGTAGTCCGACAAGCAGAGGCAATGATGCGATGGGATGAGGAAAAACGTGAATTGGCTGACCTAAAAGTTGCCGAGGAAGAAAGACTGAAAAATAGAATTCTTTCTGATGCGGAAGAACTGGAGATCATCGAGAACGAAAGCAATCTTATTGATTATTCAAGCTATGATACTTTAGTAGATGGAGCCTTATTCAAGGATATGGAAAACGAGATGCTCGGAGTAATATGTGATAGTGACCATCTGGACTAAAGGAACCAGATGTCAACGCCGGAATATTTTTGACTGAAACGCCGGTTAATAATTGACCCAATCGCCGGTCTTCAATCGCCGGAATTTGTTTGGCCGGTTTTCCGTTGCGCCGGATCATCCTCTGCCGGAATATCGGCCGGAGGCACAAC
>JAAYAE010000115.1 GCA_012719555.1 Acholeplasmataceae bacterium
ATATAACTTTATAATTCATAGGTAATTGTAGTAATTCATCTATTTACTGTTTCATGTATTTATTTTTCTTATGTTAAAGTTATCAGAGGCGGAGGGAGATAAAATGAGTAAAATACTACGAATTTTGGTAGTTTTTTTATTTATTAATGTAGTTGTATTTCAGCAGGTAAAATTTGCCCAGGCATCGTTTCCTAGTAGTTTACAAAAGTATGATGCTAACAGGCCTGGAGGCCTAGCCGTAGATCTTGGCTGGTACGAATTTAAAATTCCTGAAGAAATTAATAGTGGGCATAAATTATCCCCAAAAGAGCTAGAAGATATTATGAAATTTGACAATGAAGGAGATGCTAAAAGTCAGTTTCAACTTGGCACTATCTATTATACCGGCAGCCAAATAACACAAGACTATAGAGCTGCGTTTACTTGGTATGAGTTGGCAGCAAAACAAAACCATCCTTTAGCACTTAATGCTTTGGGGGAATTGTACGCACGTGGCTTGGGAACAAAACCTGATTATGCCAAGGCCCTTTCATGTTTTCAAGCCGCTGCCAAAAAAAATGTTGTTACAGCGCTCTTTAATTTAGGGTATATTTACAGTACTGGCAGCTATGGGCAAAAAATTAATAGAGATGAAGGTATATATTATTATTTGCAGTCTGCGAATCTAGGATATATTCCGGCAATGCTTGCTATAGGCGGGTTGAAACGCAAGAGTGGCGATATGTTGGAAGCATATAAATGGTTATATTTAGCTGAAAAATATAGTGATGTAAAAATTGCTGACAAAGAGGGCATGTTAGCTTGCGCAACTTCTTTAACAAAAGGACAGAAAGGCGAAGCAGAAAAATGGGCCGAGACATGGAAACCAAAACTTTTTGCACACTTAGGCGAGAGTAAGAAACTTAATGGTGTTTGGACTTATAGTTTTATGCCATACAGATCGCAAGTATATAAATTTACAATTGAATTAAAGGAAGAAAATGGCAAGATATTAGGGCATTACAAGGTGCTAATAGAAAGATTTTTAAAGGATAACACAGTTTTAGCAGCTCCAAATATTCTTCAAACAAAAAATAAAATGTATGGTCTTACAGGAAAGCGCTCTAAGGATGGGAATGTGGTTTTAAACTGGTATGATTATAATTATCCTTGTGTAAAGGGTACGGCTATTGTCAAGACAGGAGCTGGACAAACCCTTTTATGGACGACTACTGTAAGTAATGATTATAAACGGATGGTATTACCGCAGGTGCAAAAAGTTGTAACTATGGTTAAAACTGATAGTGAATTAGTTGTTGATTGTCAGTTATAAAGTTGGAAGTTTAGCGAGGGATGTAATGATGAAAAAAATTTTAAGGATATTCTTAATACTGGGTTTTATGTTTTTCCCTTTGTGTGTTCATGCAGAGGATTTGACAAACTCTGATGTCAAGCTTGTTAATGGTATTTGTGTAAGTATAAATACTAATCAACCAGTAACTGGAATAGTTGCAATTTATGGAACTGATAAATATGGCCATAGCTATTTGACCAAAAAGATAGAGTATTTTAACGGTTTAAAAAATTACAAGTGTTATACCTACCTTCCGACTGGGGAAGTAGTATGGGAAGCTCTATTTCTTAAGGGTAAATTAGATGGACAAACAATTCATTATTTGGGACAAGATTTTACGGAATATTATAACTTTACTAACAATACATTGGAAGGATATGGATATGAATTTGGTAACGTTAATGGGGTGCTTATGGTTAATGATGGACATTCTTACGGTTGGATTAATGATAAAAAATTGTCATCTGCTGAGGCACAACGCATGGCAAATCAAGCTTTGGAGAATGCGCAAGCATTGCAAAACAAAATATTTAGTTTTTAGTTTTGACAGTTGATGTTTTTAAAATATGAATTATGTGTTATTATGATGAATAAATTTTTCATTAATAATTGATTTGTTAGGATTGTTATCAGCAGTGAAAGCAATATAGGTTTCATTAAAACAAATTGCGATATAAAAATATAGACATAAATTATCTTGCGATACCATAATCATTAAACTTTCAAAATATCAGTTTTCCCATGTGAAAGTGCTAAAAGATTGATAGATTTTTACGAGATTTTAGTGGTTGCAATGTTTTTAAGCGCAAAACATTAAAAGGGCGTGCTTATTTTCATGAGCACACCCTCATTTTTTTAACTTAGTTTGCATACAAAGGGGACGGTTCTTTTTGTCTCAAACATGATATAATCTCAATAACAAAGTTACACTAG
Organism: Acholeplasmataceae bacterium; assembly: GCA_012719555.1. Lineage (GTDB taxonomy): Bacteria > Bacillota > Negativicutes > Acidaminococcales > Acidaminococcaceae > JAAYAE01. Next base: position 2,267 of record JAAYAE010000115.1, read on the forward strand.
GGAGGGATATCGTGTCACGACAAAAAAGAGATAGAAGCAGCACCGGAGTTTATCACATAATGTTAAGGGGAATAAATCGTGGTGATATATTCCTTGAAGATGATGATAAAGCTGTATTTCTCAACATATTGTTACAAAAGAAAAGTAAGGGAGAATATGCCTTACATGCATATTGCCTAATGGATAATCACTTACATTTGCTTATAGATGAAAAAGAAGACGATATTGCTAGGATTATGAAACGGATCGGGATAACGTATGTTAGTTATTTTAATAAAAAATACCAACGTATTGGACCATTGTTTCAAGATAGGTATAAAAGTGAAAAAGTTGAAAATGATGGGTACTTGTTGACAGCAATGCGTTATATACATAATAATCCAGTCGCTGCGGGGTTAGTAAAAAATCAGGGAGCCTATAAGTGGAGCAGTTATAACGAGTATTTAAAGCAAAGAAAAAGCCTTATGGTTGCGGATACAGCATTGATTTTAGGTATTTTTGGTTCTGATGTTAAATATGCGCAGGAAGGCTTTTTAGAGTTTATGAAACAGAAGGATGATGTGCGATACTTAGATGATTACAATGAAACAGATGAATTAGAGCAGGGTAAGAGGATATGGCAGAAACTGTCTCTTGAGAAAATTGAAGGCGAAATAAGGCTAAGAGAATTACGTGAAAGGACAGGCTTGTCGATAAGGAAGTTATCAATAATTACTGGTATAAATAAAGACAAGATTTCTAGAATCCTCAAATAATTGATACAAAAAGAACCGTCCCTTTTGTCTAAGGTTTTCTGTCAAATGTTGGGGGTGACTCCCTAAAATGTCCATAGAAAGAGAGGATTGTCTGTAAAGACAATCCTCTCTTTCTATGTCATATACTGTTTTATTGGTAAAGACGGTGCGTATAACCTTCCGGAACACTAGTGAAAGATAGGTTACCACTAAATTTACTTTACAAAATTGCTTATGGGTAAAATTCTTGAAAAAATATTTTACGATCTCATCGGTATATCGTTTGGTATAGAGATAAACTTTTATGAATGTGGTCTGCAGCCTATTGGATGAGTAGAGATGTGTTATGTATTAATGGGTGGTTAGCGATAATTAGTGAGGTGCAATAGAAGAACCCAACTAATATTAAATTTAATGGGGTTTTAAACAGGGTATTTTTCATCAATTTTTTTTAAAGCTTTTCGTTCCTTATGACAGTAACTTAGAAAGTCAATAAATCCAAAAACACCACCGGCAACTACAATAAGGATGAATAAAATTGCAAGTATCAACACATTAATCACCTCTTTGTTTATTTTCATATAATTTCAGGAAGGTAGGGAGAATATCACCAATATTTTTACTAAGGCATTTGTAATTAATGTTGTTTCAACATCAATTTTAACATAACAAATTGGACGTGCTAATAAGCAAATTGGAAATATCGCCGGATACATTGGAGAAGTAAAGGTTGCACTGGCAAATTATTAGTGCTTGGGTGGCAAATAACGCCCTGCAAATTCCAATTTAGCTTTTTGAGATTGTTTCATGATAAAATCCGTCTTTGCATATGTATAGGAATCACGATCATGTTCGAACTGTTCTTTAAGAACTGTTTTCAACGCCGCGTATTGTTTAGAGATATTAAGGTATTTTTGCAGATAAGCCCTAAAATAAATCTCGTTCCAATCGCCCCTTAGTTAGTTTTTTATCTAAAAAACTAATAATTATACCATAATTATTACATAGCTCCCCGCCAAAAATAATACTGAAAGTTCAAGACAAAAAGGCCGTCGCTTTTGTGTGCGGTTGACGAAAAGGGAAAAACATGCTACATTCAATTAAGTAAAAACTTAATTGAATGTATGGAAGGGGGACTACAATGGAAAAGATTTTAATTTTAAAAGCTATAGCAGATGAAAACAGAATGAATATTTTAACCTTATTACTGCAAAACAATTACTGTGTACGTGCTTTAGCAAAAAAAATGAAAATTTCAGAGGCTGCTGTGTCGCAACATCTTAAAATACTTAGGGAAGCCGAGGTTGTAGTAGGGGTAAGAAAAGGCTATTTTGTGCATTATTGCGTTAATGGCCGTACGTTACATGATTTAGCGCAAGAATTGGAGAAAATGTCTCTTATAGAACAAGGTATATGTATGCCGGCGGCAGGCGGATGTAAGGTTTCAGAACAAAATATGTGCCATAATTTAAAAGACCATCGCTGTGCTAAGGCTATTGAGGGAAAGCTCCAAGAGCAGGAGCATTTGAAGCATTCACCTTGCAAGGGTAGGTGTCATAAGAGGAAAGGAGTATGATAGCATAGTGTCTACTTTTATTATTTATATTTTGGTAAGTTGCTTATTATGCTTATCTTTTGTCAAAGATAAGGACAAAACACACCGAACACTGAAAAAAGCTTGGAAGTCCTTTGAAAATATTATGCCGCAATTTTTAAGTATTTTGTTTATTATCGGTATCATGCTGGCTGTATTAGATCCTCAAACTATTTATATGTTGCTGGGTAAGGATTCGGGATTAAGGGGGATGACTATTGCGGCTGTTATCGGTTCAATTACTCTTATCCCAGGGTTTGTGGCATTTCCTCTTGCAGCAGCATTGCTGAAGGCTGGTGCAGGCTATGGACAGATTACTATGTTTATTACAACTTTGATGATGGTGGGTGTTGTAACCTTGCCGGTGGAAATACAGTTTTTTGGCAGAGCTACAGCAATTAAACGCAATTTATTGGCATTGGTCTTTGCTGTGATAATTTCTTTTGTTATAGGAGGCATTATTTCATGAATTTAATTAAGCCCATGATAAAACGATATAGGGTATGTTTATCTCTTTTAATCATAAATATGTTCTTGCTCTTTTTTTTACCGGATATAGGGAAAACGGCTCTTTATATAACTAAAGATAATCTTCTTGAAATGTTATCTATTATTCCACCTATATTTATTTTGCTAGGGTTATTGGATGTATGGGTTGAGCGCGAAACTATGATGAAATATATGGGCGAGCATTCAGGAATAGAGGGGGGAGTCATTGCCTTTATAATGGGGTCTGCGGCTGCAGGGCCTTTATATGTGGCATTCCCAATTGCTGGTGTATTGTTGAAAAAAGGTGTAAAATTAACTAACGTATTCATTTTTGTTGGAGCTTGGTCAACTACTAAAATTCCTATGATTTTGTTCGAAGCAACTAATTTAGGTTGGGATTATATGTTGCTGCGTTTTGTTTGCAACGTTATTGGAATTATTATTATTGCTATACTTCTTGAGAAAATGATTCCTAGTGAAGAGCGCAGAGCCATTTATGTAAATGCTTTAAACTACAATAAATGATAGGTAAAATTTTTAGACAAGTTACTATGTAAGGGGGAATAAATAGAAATGTATGAATTGGTACAGCTTGCAGAAAATAGCTACTACATCCAAAGTCCTGCGAAAATGGGCCTTGTGCTGCTAAATGACACAGATGTTTGTTTGATTGATAGTGGAAATGACAAGGAAGCAGGGCGTAAGGTAAGACAGATTTTAGATGCTAACAACTGGCATTTAAAAGCTATTTTTAATACTCACTCAAATGCTGACCACATTGGCGGCAATAAATATTTACAGGACCAAACAGGGTGTAAGATTTATGCTGTTGGTATAGACTGTGACTTTACTAGGCATCCTGTTTTGGAGCCAAGTTTTCTCTATGGGGGATTTCCACCAAAGGATTTAAAGCATAAGTTTCTAATGGCGCAGCCTAGTGATGCGGAATATCTTACGAATGCTGTTTTGCCAACGGGATTTAAAATTATAAATCTTCCCGGACACTTTTTTGATATGGTGGGTTTTAGAAACGCTGATAATGTGGTATATTTGGCGGATTGTCTTTCCAGCAAAGAAACTCTTGAAAAGTATCAAATAAGTTTTGTTTATGATGTTGCGGCTTATATTAACACTCTTGAAATGGTCAAGGAGCTTGAGGCAAAGGTCTTTGTCCCAGCTCATGCGGAGGCGACGGAGGATATTGCACCTCTTGCTCAGCTTAATATAGATAAAGTGAATGAAATTGCAGAGAAAATAATGGAAATTTGTAGGGGAAAATTATGCTTTGAGCAGATTTTGCAAAAACTTTTTACGGAGTATGATTTGGCTATGAACTTTGAACAGTATGTTTTGGTAGGCAGTACCGTGCGTTCCTATCTTTCGTGGCTGAAAGATACAGGCAGGGTAAGCGCTACCTTTGAGAATAATCTGCTGCTTTGGGAACGTATATAACTAGCTTTTAACGAGTAATTTTCAATGCTGAGGTGCCTTCTGTTGCGTGTTTGGGCACTATGGAAATTCATGTGCAGGCAATGGTGGATATGATTACGGAATAACCAGGAAATTAAGCTTAGTTAGCTAGCTCGCATAATGAGGGATTTTCAGAGCAAAGGCGACAAAGACCTAGGATTTAATTCCTAGGTCTTTGTTTTTTGCATACTTGTTTAATAATTGCATTGAATTGATATTGAAATTAATGGTAGTATTTGTGTTAAACTTATATTAGCTAAAACTTTCTTCAATGAAAAAAAGCTGTCTTGGAAAGAAGAGATTGCGGTGAAACTTTATAGTAAGCATATATTTCCACATAAATACGGAGTGGAAGATTATTATAACGGCAGGTGGGAAAGCGATATCAAAAGTAGTGCTATTTGTATTGGTTTGACGTTAGTGCTCTTAGGTTTATCAGTTGGGCATGAACTTATGCACTATTTTTTAGATGGTATTGAATTGAGTTTAGAAAATTATGTTTTACTGGTTTTTCGCATGATTAGTTTTGTTTGCTCTTTGTTAGCTATTATATGGTTGGTATTAAATCGTCATAGACCTAAGTTTATTAGTTATGAACGAGGTATTTTTGTCTGGGAGCTAGCTATAGTAGGAGTTTCACTTTATGCGAACCTTGTTAATCTGCAATCATCATATATTGGTTCAACGGCAGGTATTCCTATTATAATGTTTTTATATATTCTCATACCTCAGCATAATGGAGTGTTGAGAATTGTTCCTCCAATAATTTTCAGTGTGGGGTTAACACTTATATATCATTTTTTTAAAACCTCTTTAGATCCGGTAGGCTTTTGGGCTATGTATGTGGGAATAATATTTGTGAATTTAATGGGAGCCTATTTCGCGGATAAAATGTATTTTAAAGATTATCTGCTCTATTGTCTTTCTAATTGTGATGAATTGACAGGGGTATACAATAGGAGATATTTAGAAAAGAAGTTAAGAAAAGAATGGCAAACTTGTTATGAAGAAGGAAAATTAATTTCTTGCTGCTTAATTGATATAGATCTTTTTAAAGATTTTAATGATACTTATGGGCATTTGCGTGGTGATGTAATTTTAAAAAAAGTAAGTGCAGAGTTGATCAAAAGTATTGAACGCGCAGATGATTTTCTTGCTCGTTACGGTGGGGAAGAGTTTATTATTATTCTTCCTGGCAGAAACAAAGTGGAATGCACAATATTTGCTGAGAATATTCGGAAGAAAATAGAAGAATTGAAAATATTACATAATGTTTCACATGTTTCTTTATATCTTACGTTGAGTATTGGGGTTTCTACTATAATTCCTCGTGCTGAAATGCACTACGATGAATTGATCAACAAGGCAGATATTGCTTTGTACCAAGCCAAGGATGAGGGGCGAAATAGAGTTGTGGTTTACGAAGAGGGCCGTAAAAATTTTGCAAAGTTCAGGTAGTACTGTTCTATATTAGTATATTTAGGTCATGCTTTATTTTCCGCAATTAAGGGCTATAATAGAGGAAGGAGTAAATGATTTGTTTATGAGTAAGAAAATTTAAAATAAATTGATGGAGGTAAATGCTGATGTATAACTTATTAATTGGTGGCGCAGCTGGTCAAGGGATTGATACGACGGTGGCAATTTTGGAAAAACTACTAAAACAATCCGGCTATAATGTATTTACCGTGAGAGATTTTATGTCAAGGGTTCGTGGTGGACATAATTTTTCCTTGCTAAGGTTTGGCACTGAGCCTATTTATTCGCACAGTGACAGTTTGGATGGCATTGTGGCTCTTGACGAGGAAACGATTAAGGAACATAAAGAACAACTTAAGGCAAATGGTTTTATTCTTTGTGATAGCAAAATACCGTCTTCTAATTCGCACGTAGTAAGTTTAGGAATGGATGCAATGGCAAAAACACTGGGTAACCCGCGAGTTTCCGGAAGTATAGCAGTGGGAGCTGTTTTAAAACTTTTTGGAGAAAGTTTAGACGGGTTAGAAAGCGTTTTGGGGAGTGTCGTTAAACCGCAATATCTTGCTAGTAACATCAAAGCGGTACAACAAGGATATGCAGCTGTTGAGAACCGTTTTCCGCATTTGCAGGGCAAATATAGTGATAGGATGCTTATTTCAGGTAGTAAGGCTGTTGCACTAGGTGCTATTGCCGCAGGTCTTCGCTTTTATGCAGCTTACCCTATGTCTCCCTCTACACCTGTTTTGGAGACTCTTGCATCTTACGCTGATGAAGCTGGGATTGTAGTGGAACAAGCGGAGGATGAAATAGCCGCTATTAATATGGCTATTGGTGCCTCTTATGCAGGAGCTATGGCTATGACGGGCACATCAGGCGGGGGATTTTCTCTCATGGTTGAGGCACTGGGACTTGCAGGAATGGCAGAGATTCCTGTTGTTGTTATTGACGTTCAGCGTCCGGGACCGGTAACAGGACTTCCCACAAGAACTGAACAGAGTGACTTAAAATTTGTAATTTCGGCATCACAGGGAGAATTTCCTCGTATGGTTATTGCTTTACGAAACTGTATGGATGCGTTTAATCAAACAATGCGTGCTTTTTATCTGGCGGAAAAATATCAAATTCCTATTATTATTTTAAGTGATCAGTATCTAGGTGACGCTACCCATACTGCAGAGGAGTTTAAGCCTGAACAAAACCAAAGGGTAGAACCTGTAGATGAATATGCAGAAGAAGGGGAATACTTAAGATATAAGTATACAGATAGCGGGATTTCTCCCCGACTTATTCCGGGCACTAGCAAACATTTGGTGGTAATTGATAGCGATGAGCATGATGAGCGAGGCTGGATTACGGAATCGGCGGAAGTGCGAGTTCGTATGATGGATAAACGTATGAAAAAATTAGAAGGTCTGAAAAAGGAATTGTTGGAACCTGATTTTATTGGGTCAGACAGTTTTGATACGCTTCTTATTGGTTGGGGTTCAACCTGGGGACCTATTGAAGAGGCGGTAAGGCTGCTAAATAAAGAACGGCAGGGTCATTTTGCTGCGCTGGTTTTTGGCGATGTTTATCCGTTACCGGAAAAATTACTGAAAGAAAAGGCTGCGCAGGCTAAACGTATTATTAATGTTGAGCAAAACGCAACCGGTCAGTTGGCTGGATTAATTCGTGAAGAAACAGGGATATGCTGTATGGAGAGCGTTTTAAAATACGATGGACGGCAAATTTCAGGTGAGGAAATTGCTGACAGGATTAGGAAGGGGGAAGTACAATGAAGAAAGAATCTTTTTCTACCTATGAAACAGCTTGGTGTCCTGGGTGTGGCAATTTCGTTATTCTAGAATGTTTAAAAGAGGCACTTGAACAATTGGGCAAAGATCCAGCAAAGGTATTAATGGCTGCAGGTATTGGGCAAGCGGCAAAAACTCCGCAATATATAAGTGCGAATGCTTTTTGTGGATTGCATGGACGTGCTTTGCCAGCGGCTGTTGCCGCAAAAATTGCCAACGAAAATTTGACAGTAATAGTTGACACAGGAGATGGTGATTCTTATGGTGAAGGTGGAAACCATTTTATTCATAATATTCGTAGGAATGTCGATATCACGCATTTTGTTCATGATAATCAGGTCTATGGATTGACAAAAGGGCAAGCATCTCCAACTTCTATGGTTGGTATGGTTACCGGGGTTCAGACAGATGGAAATTTTAACGAGCCGCTTAAT
>JAAYAE010000116.1 GCA_012719555.1 Acholeplasmataceae bacterium
AACATATGATGAGCAAAAGTGATAGGCTGCGCACGTTGCAGATGAGTATATCCCGGCATCAATGTTTTATCGTGTTTTTTTGCTACGGTTAGCAGGGCTTCCTCAAAGTTAAGTAAAAGCTCGCCAATCTCTGTAACTTCACGTTTCATATACATGTGCATATCCAACGCCACTTGGTCATTACGGCTACGAGCGGTGTGAAGCCTTGCTCCTGCACTACCAATAGCCGCTGTTAAGCGTGACTCAATATTCATGTGTATATCTTCCAAAGAAACTTCAAATTTGAAATTACCTGCCTCTATATCAGCCAAAATTTGCTCTAGGCCTTGGACAATCTTTTTACCATCAGCAGCGGGAATAATACCGGTCCTTGCAAGCATATTGGCATGGGCAATACTTCCCCTAATATCTTCGTGATATAGGCGTTTATCAAACTTGATGGATGCGTTAAACGCATCCACCAACTCATTTGTATTTTTGCTAAATCTTCCACCCCAAAGCTTTGCCATTATTTTAGAGTTCCTTGTCTCATCATAGCGCGTACTGTTAGAGGTAAACCAAACAAAGTAATAAACCCGGTTGCATCCGCTTGATTATAAACTTCATCAGCACCAAAAGTAACATATTCTTGACTGTATAAGGAATATGGTGATTTAGCACCAGCGCTAATTACATTGCCTTTATAAAGTTTAAGGCGTACAGTACCTGTTACCGTTTTTTGAGTTTCATCTACAAAAGCTTGTAAGGCTTCACGCAAAGGAGAGAACCACATGCCATTATAAACTAATTCTGCATATTGCACTCCGATTAATTCCTTATAATGGTTGGTAGCGCGATCCAAGCATAAATTTTCTAATTCGTTATGAGCATAATAAATTATAGTGCCACCGGGAGTTTCATAAATTCCGCGGCTCTTCATTCCTACCAAACGGTTTTCAACCATGTCACAAATACCAATGCCATTGCGAATACCAATTTCATTTAAAGTTTCAACCAGCTTAGCAGGAGAAAGCTTCTTGCCATTAACAGCAATAGGAACTCCTTCTTCAAAATCTAACTCAACATATTCATCTTTATCCGGTGCTTTTTCCGGAGTATTAGTAACAATGAACAAATCATCCTTTGGTGCATTCCATGGATTTTCCAAATCAGAACCTTCATGGGACAAATGCCACATATTACGATCCATACTATAGTCACGTTTCTTAGTTACAGGCACCGGGATATTGTGTGCTGCTGCATAATCAATAGCATCCTCACGAGAACGGATATCCCATTCACGCCAAGGAACAATAACAGCCAATTGTGGAGCCAAGGCATGAACAGAAAGTTCAAAGCGAACTTGATCGTTGCCCTTACCTGTAGCACCATGGGCTACAGCATCAGCACCTTCTTTAAGAGCAATTTCCACTAATTTTTTGGCAATTAAAGGACGTGCAAAAGAAGTACCTAATAAATATTTCTTTTCGTAAACAGCACCTGCTTTAACGGTAGGCCATACATAATCAGAAATAAATTCTTCTTTCAAATCCAGAATGTAGCATTTGCTAGCACCGGATTTAATAGCTTTGTCATGGACAGGATTCAACTCATCTCCTTGTCCTAAATCAGCAGTAACAGCGATAACTTCGCAGTTATTATAGTTTTCTTTTAACCAAGGAATAATTACCGATGTATCAAGTCCCCCGGAATAAGCTAATACAACTTTCTTAATTTCTTCTTTTTTCATTAGATACAGCCTCCTGTTTTTGTA
>JAAYAE010000117.1 GCA_012719555.1 Acholeplasmataceae bacterium
AAAGTGGCTTCCAAAGCCAATATGAATACGTTTAAAAATACAATGATTGAGATGGGCATTAAAGACAAATATATTGCGGCAGGTTATCCGGAAACAAGTTCAAGCCCTACTAAAATGGATTGGTGGAGTGCTGCCTATGAAGACTGGACGGATCATGGCTCTTTAGAAGGAATAATTGATGATAATACAAAGAAAAATATCATTAATAAATATGTAAGTGACTCAACACCTGCTATCGTTGATTATTGGAAGCAGGCTGCAGATCCTGAAAAAAGTGAATCTTTAGCAAGTGACAAAAAGAAGGTTCAAGAGCTTAACGAAAAATTAAAGGCTCTTAACGATGCTGAACGGTATAGGAAATATAACGATTACCAAAATAGTAGTGCAATAATAAAATGGCAGAATGACAATTGGATGGTTAAAGGCGCATGGAATAAGATAGACAGACATATGCCGGATAGTTTATGGGGTGACAGTGCCAATGATGCTATGGATAGCGCTTTGGTTGATTATAAAGACATTTACTATGCTTCCAGTAGACGGCAAAAATTGGAAAATAGTGAATTGCTTCTGCAAAACAGAAATAATATAGGCAAACTTGAATGGGGTTGGATGGTTGACTATCTACACCAAGATAAGAATTACCGCACAGAAAAGATACTAGATCCGGATAATTTCAGATTTCAAAATATTCCACTAAGGGAATGGAGTCAGTACAAGTCTGATAAGTATAATGGTCAGGTTGACGGCACGTATAAGATTGATGACAGGCAAATGCTTGATTTTCAGATGAATTATTCTCACGAACGGTTGAATATAGATGGATCTTTAATGGATAAAGTGCTTGGTGATAATGTTATTGGCAATATATTGGGACAGACGCGTAACCGTTATGACCAAGACTTACTTAATATACAAATACAAGATAGCATAACATTAGATGCAAAAAGGACTTGGCTGCTAACTCCGAGTATTCGCTATAACCAATCAACAATAACAGGATATAGTGATGGCAAGCGCTTTTCTGAAAATCAAGGGAATAAATTTCACTGGATTCACGAAAAAGATGAACAGACAGATGGCAAGGCAACTTGGCAATTGGCATTAAAGAAAGAGCTTAATGATAATTTCACAATGAGAATGACGGGTGGAACGTATTATCGTTTACTAAATATGTACGAAATTGCTGGTGATGGTGCCGGTATTTTACCTGCATCACGTGACGGCAGCATTTCTATGTTCCCATTGCCTGAGGAAGGTAAGCAATTTGATGTAAGTGCTATTTGGAACGGGAGACTTTTAGGTGCTGATAGTACTGCAACAATGACATATTTCTGGCGACAGTCGGATAATATGCTGCAACTTGTACGTGCAGGCCTTGATTACTGGTCCTATTTTAACGATAACAGAGGCAAAGTCCATGGTGTTGAGATGCAGACAGGATTCAAGTGGAATAAATACGATCTTGATATTAAAGCGACTTATACCAATATGTTCCTAGAATGAAAAAACAGTGCAGTGGACTATGGCTACAGCAAAGTATGGGCTACTTACCAACCGGAATGGGAAGGTAATCTAAGACTTACTTATCATCCTGATAAGCGACTAATGATATTTGGCGAGGCACATTATACCGATGAATATTTTACCAGTTACAACAAAGATAATAGGGGCGGGGAGTATGCTTATTTGTCAGGTAAACCGGTAGAAAGTCTAGTCGTGATAAATGGTGGCATAAAATGGAATATCAAAAAAAATCTGTTGCTAACATTTGGTTGCAATGACATTTTCAATAAAGGTCCGGAACAAAAGGTGCGTAGCAATACTGCCTACACGGTTCCTGGATATATAAATGTTGAATTCCCGCTACAGGGAAGAACGTATTATGCAACGATAAAATATGAGTTTTGATGGGAGGGTGTAATATTGAAAAAAATAATAAGTCATAAAAAATCAGCGGGCATTTTATCATTGCTTTTGGGAGGCTGTTTATATGGCAGTACAGTTTTTGCTGCTAACTTAGTTGCGACAGTTCCATCAGATTACTCTAATAGTCAGATGGGTGCTGTTACTGGTTCGAGGGTTACTACAAATGTTGATGTAACGCCGGTAAAAGCAGCTGCGGATAATCTTAACAGAGATCCGGCTGTATTTAATATAAATATAAATGGTCAAAGCATGATTTTTTTGCGGCAATATACTTATAGTACTACAGATTTAAAGGGTAATTCAATTATTGATGTTGATGGTAATTGGCGCCAGCCGACACAATCCGGTGTAATTAGTGATGTTGCTAATGCCCATGGTGTAACTGCTAATGATAAATATGTTTTTGCAACAGGATATGATATGGGTAAAATAGGCGTTGCTAAAATTGTTGGCAGTGAATTGCAGGAAGATCGGAATAAAACAATTGATTTGAGAAGTGAGCTTGCTGATAAATGTGGCGCTGCTTGTGATGAAAAAGATGGTGTACATGGAGAAGGTATTTGTGTTAATGGGAATAATCTCTATGTACTAGTAAGTGTTAACCCTGGTGGAGGAGTTGGCACTTATCTTGATGGATTTTTAATGCAGTATAGTATTAGCAGCGATGGCAAACTAACGTTTCAAAACTATACTAGAGTAGGTAAAAATACAGATTCAGCAAGGTTGAATTTTTACAACAATAAAGTTTTTGTGTCGTCAATAGGTGGCATGCAAAATTATGGCTCAGGAAATGCAGATACGGCAATTCATGTTGCTGATATCTATGGAAACCAATTAAAGGAAAATTCCTATAAGATAAAAGTACCGTCCAACGTTCAATGTGATTTTAGAGACATGAAGATATTACCTAATGGTACTGCCTATATTATGACCTATACTCTTGCTGGTGGTGGCGGCGGAGTTAATTTGCATGTTTATAAAACTAACGTTTCCAATCTCATGTCAGATTCACCTAAAAACTGGGAAGAAGTAATTAATAAGCAAGAGGCTAATGGCTGGTTTGGCAAATTAAATGCTGAATATTATACTAAAAGACTGTGGGCAGAAATCGGGAATACCTTAAATGTATATACTGATGGCAGCACAACCCCGATAGTATGGGAAGCTAAAGATTTTGGTAGCAATGCGCAATATTATCAATTTAACTCGGTCGCTATGTTGCGGCCTGATTCGGTGACCGGAGAAACAGCAAAACTTACGATAGCAACACCGGAAGGTTTAACCAGCCCCTCTGTAACGGTAGAAAAAGTAGTAAATGAAAACGCTACTATGCTGAAAGGTGATTATACAGACGGTATAACCGGTACTGGAAGTGATACGCAATATAGTGATGTTACCGGTGATGACAGTAAATATATTTTTAATGCAGATAAGGTTATAAGTTTAGGTGTTAGTAAAGCCGGCGGTGATTTGGACACAAATGTTCTGGCAGCCATTTATGCTCGTAATGGTAATGACATAAGTGTCGATTCTGCGGGTAATACATTGCAATTACAAGCAAAGAATTACATCGGTACGCCAGTAGGTATTTATGCCGGAAATGGCAAAAATGTTACTGTTACGGCGGGAAAATTAAATATTATTACCGCAGGTTATGAAGAGGGCAATACGCTTACGAATGCTATATGGAACGATGCCGGAAAAACAGATAGTAGCGTGATTACTATCAATGCACCGGTTAATATTTCTATGAGTGGCGGCTATGGCGGAAATGGCATAGCTATTGAAAAAACTGATCGTTGGGGCGAAGCAAGCAATGCTGCTAATGTGGAGTCTAAGATAATTATCAATGGTGACGTTAGTATTAAAGGCGAAGATAATGAGCAGTGGGGAATCCCTATTAATTCAGAAAATGTTTATTCTAGGTTTAATAATGCAGGGATTCTAACTTCAGTAGATAAAAGTTCCGTTACAATAAATGGCAATGTGGATTTTTCTGTATATGGTAATGGATCTACAACTAATGCAAAGGATAGTAAAATAACTATTAGTGGTGGCAGCATAAAAGTTCCAACTGGGACTAATTATGGATACTATACACTTGCATCATATCAAGGAACAATTAATATGAATACAGGTTCTGATGGTGCAACTCCTGGTACTAGTGCTGTTAAATTGGATGGAGATATTTTTGCATTAAGCACAGGTACAGTTAATCTTGGATTGACTACAGCAGATTCCTATCTCAATGGTATTGTTGACAATTGCGGTACTGTAAATATGTGGTTGCAAAACGGTGCAACATGGTCAAACGTTGCTAATAACACAAGATATACGAAAGATAATGAAGATATCGGCAATAATGGTTTGAGTAGAATTTCCCAATTAACAGGTGGCAATAATGCTGCAAATGCCGGTGTTATCGCACAAAAGTCTAATAGTAAGGATCTTGCTATTGATAAATATAGTGGATATACTACTGTTCTCTATAATCATGATGCAACCACTCCTAGCAATATTCTTGGTGGTAAGATTGAAATTGGTAGTGCTGTTGCCGGCAGTAATATTACACTTAGGACAGATTATGACAATAATATGAGTACCGAAGAGGTTCAAAAAAATGTTTTGAATGCTTTGGCAAACAAACTTTATTATAGTGCGTATACCACCAATGAAGTGAACTTAAGTGGTAAAGTGGAAATTGCAGAGGGCTTGACGGCTCAAGCTGCTTCAAAATATGTTGGTGATATTGTTTTTGACAAGAGTAATGGGCAGGGAAGCCTGAACAGTGGTATTACCCCAACGCCAGGGCAGACCGTTACAGATTTCACTTCTTCAATAACCGGAGGCACGGACAAACCTTATGTTGATGGCGGTGTTAAGCAAACCGATGGTAGTTATCTTTTCACGAAAGATTCCAAAATCACTCTTACATCCGGTAATGTAATACAACCAGGCTATAATAGCACTATAAATATTAATGCAGCAGGTAAGGTGTTAACTGCTGATGTAAAGGGCAGTAAGCTTTTAACCGGTATTTACAATACAAGTTCTAACGGGAATGTTAATATTACTGCTGATAAAACCATATTTAATATCAACAATGATAATAAAGAATATATACAAAAAGCTTATGGAATATGGATGAACAGTGATGGTGGTAAAGTAACAATTAGTGGTCTCACAGAAATTAACACTAATGCGGCAGACCTAAGTTATGGTATTAATGCTAGTTCCGGCAGCATTCAACTTGATGGTTTGCATGTAACCGTTAATAAAGATGCTGTTGGTGCTGATAGCTTGTACATAGATGGCAATAGCAAAATTGCCGTAAATGTCAAGGATGGTAGCACTGGTAAAAACGAAGTGAAAATTGATGGGGACATTTTTAGCAGTAGCAAGATTTCTGACAATGGTTATACTGCGTCTAAAAATAGTACCGTTGATTTGGCTTTGACCACAGGCAGCTCGTATTTTAATGGGTTGAGTTCATATACCTATAGTCAAGATAACGATGATGATTCAACAACAACTGTTAGTCACGGTACTGTAAATATGTGGCTGCAAAACGGTGCAACATGGATAAATAAAAAATATGGTAATGCTGACTATGCTGCAGGGTTTAGCGGTAGCGCTTTAACCAAGCTAATTGGTGGTGCTGATACGGCTTCCGCCGGTACAATTTTCCAAAAAGACAACAAAGATATTAAGGTTGATAATTATAGTGGCTATACTACGGTGCTTTTCACTCACGATTCTGTTACGCCTACAACCATTAACGGTGGAAATGTAAAGATTGGTAGTGCTTCAGTTGGAAGCAGTATTGCCTTACGAACTGATTATGATGCTAACATGAGCACTAGTACAATCCAGAATAATGTTTTGAACGCTTTAGCAAATAAGCTCTATTATACGGCTTACACTACCGGTGAGCGCAATTTGTCCGGTAAAGTAGAAATAGCGGAAGGATTAACGGCGCAAGCAGCATCAAAATATGTGGGCGACGTAGCTTTTGATAAAGACAGCGGTCAAGGCAAATATGGCAGCGATGAACCGCAACCACCGGCAGAACAAACCACTACTGCATTTACAACCAGCTTGACAGGGGTTAAAGACACTGATGCTGCATATGTGAACGGTGGAGTATTAAAAGAGGGGGCTTATGCATTTACGAAAGATAGCACTATTACTGTTGACGATAAAAACGTGAGCAGTGACAATATCGGCTACTATAAAGCCGTTGCTGCTATTATTGGTAACAGCAACGATATTGTCATCAATAGCGTGGGGAAAACATTAGGCTTAG
Source organism: Acholeplasmataceae bacterium (assembly GCA_012719555.1). GTDB lineage: Bacteria > Bacillota > Negativicutes > Acidaminococcales > Acidaminococcaceae > JAAYAE01. Next base: position 6,236 of record JAAYAE010000117.1, read on the forward strand.
CCGCGTCAACTACTGATGCTAACAATCAGGCAATTGGCATTTATACGGATAAAAAGCTTACAATGACTACCTCTGGTTTGACAATAACAAGTACTTCGGCCGGGAAAACGGCATCCGGTATTTTTGTTAGTGGCGGCGGTGCAGCAACTATTAATGGAAATGTCAATATCAGTGCGCAAGATTCTGCGGCTGGCAATGCTTATGGTGTATACGCTTATAACAACGGATCAAAATTGATAATAAATGGTAATCTCACTATGAAAGGCAGTGGGGACGGGGATGCTGCTTATGGTGTTTCGGTTGCAGAAAAAGGTGGATATGGAACTCCGGCATATCAGGCTAGCGGAATTTATATTTACGATAATACTATAGGCAGCGAAGTAACCGTAACAGGCAAAGCTGATATAGCGGTTAAAGGCACTGGCGTAGATATGAGAGGCAATAAGAACAATAAAGTAACAATTGCGAGCGGCAATATTATTACACCTGAGAGTGAGGAAGACAAGTTTAATGCTTTGAACATTGCTGCAGGCACTTTTAGTATGGGTATGAATAATGCCGTTACTGATGCCAGTGGAGCCGATGTAACTATAAAGGGAAATATTTATACATTGGCAGATGGCAAGATCAATCTTGGACTTGGTAGTGCAAATTCACTTCTTACCGGCGTTATAGAAAATGCTGACGGTGGTTCTGTAAATATTTATTTGGAGAATGGTGCAATTTGGAATAATTTAAGCACTTCCAAGGCCTTGGGTTTTACCGGCAGTCATATTAGCAATCTGGTTGGCGGTACAGCGTATGGTAAAGGAGTCATCTTCCAAAAAGATAGTAATCCGCTTAGCATTGATAATTATAGCGGTTATACAACAGTATTGTATAGTCATGATGCAAGTACCCCAACAACAATAATCGGCGGTGATGTGAAGATAGGGACTGCGTCAACAGGAAGCAATATTACCTTGCGTACTGATAATACAGGACTTAATACCTCATCGACATTGGCGGTTGATAAGAATTTAGTTAGTGCTACCTTAAATGCTTTGGCTAATAAGCTTTACTATACAGCTTATACTACGAACGAGAGAAATTTAACCGGCAAGGTTGAAATTGCAGAAGGCTTGACCGCACAATCAGCAAGCATGCAAGTAGGAGATATTACCTACAAAACTGATAACGGACAAGGAAAATATGAATATACTCCGGCCGAAGATGCCCCTGATACTAGTGCAATAACAAACTCAACAACATTACAAAAATCTCGCGTGGCAACAGCGACGGAAGCAAATGCTGAAGCAGGTAAGTACGTCAGCGCTCTTTATAGCGAAAATACAACTTCCAAGGCAGAACCTATGCTTATTGATATGAATGGTCAAGATCTTACTTTGGTAGCAGCAAGTACTAGCAAGATTGCTAGTGGTATTTTTGCTGGTACGAACCAATATATAACTATTAAGAATGATACTAAGGACAAAACTCTTAATATTAGTGCAACAAATACTGATACTAGGGGTTCGAGCGGTATTAAAGCAGATGGCAATGCTCATTTGACCATTGGCGGTCCTGTAAATATCGATGGCGTAAGTACTAAGGGAGACAGTGTTAGTGGCATACAAATCCAAGGCCAAGACAGTGAGATTATTATTAATGGCAAGCTGGCAATTAATAATATTACGGCCGTGCGTGAAAGAGGCAATGGAATTAATGCTGCCGGCATTATGGTAACCGGTGAAAATTCAGAAGTTACAGTAAATGATATTGTTGATATTACGGGCGTGAGAGGCAGCAGTTTGGCCACTATTGGAGCTAATACTTCAATTTCTGTCCAAGGCGGAACAATCACTAGTGCTGTTGATGTTGATCATTCCAAGAAATTCTATGCGGCACGGGTAGAAAAAGGTATTATTAACGTCAATATGAATGGCGATACTGCCGGAAGTACTACTACTAAAGTAACCGGTGACGTATATGTAACACGGGAATATGGTAAAAAAGTTGTTGAGTATTCAGGCGGAACACTTATAGATTTTGATAACAAAGGGATTTTAAATTTAGCGCTTACGGACAATCAATCATATTGGACAGGCGTAGCTGGCTATGCTGTTGATAACTCGGACTATGGTACAGGCGGGTTTACTGCTCACGACATAGGAACATTTAATCTATATCTACAAAACGGCGCAACATGGAGCAATGAACAACAATCAAGCGTATCAACCACTTTTGCTGGCAGCAAAGTAACAAAATTAACCGGCGGTAGTGATATTAGTCATGCGGGTTTTATCTTCCAAAAAGATAGTAATCCACTTAGCATTGATAATTATAGCGGTTATACGACAGTATTGTATAGCCATGATGCAAGTACCCCAACAACAATAATCGGCGGCGATGTGAAGATAGGGACTGCGGCAACAGGAAGCAATATTACCTTGCGTACTGATAATACGGGACTTAAAACTTCATCAAAATTGGCCGTTGACAAGAATTTAGTTAGTGCTACCTTAAATGCTTTGGCTAATAAACTTTATTATACAGCCTACACCACGAACGAAAGGAATTTAACCGGCAAAGTTGAAATTGCTGAAGGCTTAACCGCACAATCCGCAAGCATGCAAGTAGGAGATATTACCTACAAAACTGATAACGGACAAGGACAATATGAATATACTCCGGCAATTGATATCCCTGATTCGCAGGATAAAACCGAATTTGCAACGGCCATTAATGGTAACGCTGCGATAGATACGGAATATGTAAATGCTGGGGTAAGAAAAGACAATGGACAATACATTTTTACTAAAGATACTACAACCCTGACACCTGCTAAGAACTTAATTGCAGCAGGGGCGTGGATGCCGAAAATCAGTTCTGCTATATCAGGGAGTACAGCAGACACGTCAGTAAGCATTGATTTGAACAATAAGAATTTAATAATTAATACTACTACAGATACACATACTACGGGTATTACAGCTATAGGTGACGGTAAGGTTGAAGTAAATAATGCAGGCAAGATTACTATTAATACTGAGAGCACCAAAGGTGGTCAGACTGCAGCTTTATACACCAATGGTGGCGGTCACATTATTATCCATAACGGCGGTGATAACCTTGATAGCAAGGTACTTACTTTACGGGCTGATACCACAAACAAAGCAAACGGTGCCGTTATTAAATCTATGAACGGCGTAGGCGGCAAGGAATCAAGTATAATTATTGATGGCCTTGTGGATGTATTGGCTGATGGCGATATATCTGATGGAAAAGGTGCTAATGAAGCTGTTAGCGCAGTTGCTTCCACAATTGAAATAGGTGGTGGCAGTATCAAAGCTACCAACGGTGCTTGGTGCGCAATTCGTGCTTATGGCGAATTTGTTTCAGATAACTATGGAACTGTTAATGTCAATATTGCCAAGGACAATGCTGGCAAAGTAATAGGTGCCGGTAAGAATAAAACAGTTATTGAAGGGGATTTTGTTACTAATGGCGGCATGGGTACGAAAGGCAGAATTAGTGTTGGCCTTAGTACAGCGGATTCCTACTGGAAAGGTAATTATACGGACGTTACAGGCTACGGTGTAACACAAGGCCAATTAGGTAACGTTAACTTGTTCATGTCAAATGGTTCTAATTGGACGGGGTATACCAAAGGTACAATGACCGTTAGCATGGCAAGTGGTGCAACCTGGAATGGTTATAATACCGGAGAAAATTTCAGCTTGAATTTAAGTGATAATGCAGTTTGGTATAATACAAACCTCTCTGCAGACAGTAGCAATATTAAGTATTTTAATGGTAGTTCAGGAACGGCTAAAACAGGTTATATAGATATGACGACAACCGGAGTAGGAAATCTTGTAATTGATAACTACAGTGGAAATACTACTGTTCTCTACAAACATGATACTACAACTCCGACGACGATTATTGGCGGCGATACGACTATAAAGCATGCGGAAGCAGCATCAGCGATTACACTGCGTACTGACAGCAGTGGCATTGATATGCAGGATGATATAGTTGTTGGTTCAGTTCTTGACGCTTTGGCTAACAAACTCTACTACACTAATTACACGACTGATGAAAGAAACCTTAGTGGTTATGTGCAAATAGCAGAAGGACTTACAACATCTTCCGTTACCAAGCAAACGGGTAACATAACCTTTGATGGCACAACGGGGAAAGGCACGTTGGATAAGGCAACTGTAACTCCTGGTGTAAAATATCCTGACAGTCAAACAACGGATAGTTTTACTACGGCTATTAACAGTGACTGGGCTATAGATAAGGAATATAAACAAGCGGGCGTGTTAAAAACCGATGGCAGCTTTATTTTCAACAAAGATAAGACTGTTATTAAAACCGGTAAAAACCTAATTTCGGGAGGGCCATATTTGCCACAGATAAGTTCAGCGGTATCAGGTAGTAGCGCTGATAAATCAGTGAAGATGGATCTCAATAATAAAGAACTGGCAATTAACACTGTTAGTGATACGCATACAACAGGAATTACGGCCATAGGTGACGGCAAAGTAGAAATTAGCAATGCCGGTAAAATTGCTGTTACTGCTGAAAGTACTGGTAGTGGACAAACCGCAGCGCTATTTGTCAACGGTGGTGGACAAATAGTGATACATAATGGCGGCAATGATAGTGAGAATAAAGTTCTTACAGCCAGAGCGGCCAGCACAAGTAAAAATAATGGTGCTGTTATTAAAGCTATGAATGGTGCTGACGGAAAGAGATCAAGCATTATTGTTGATGGCTTGGTCGATGTGTTGGCAGATGGTGATATGACAGATGGAAAAGGAGCTAACGAAGCTATCAGCTCGGTAGCCTCTGATATTAGTGTTGGTGGTGGTAACATTAGAGCAATTAACGGAGCGGCCTATGCTATCAGAGCGTATGGTGAATTTGTCAGCGCTAACACCGGTTCCGTAAATGTTAATGTTAGCAAGGATAGCAATGGCAATGTTATTGGGGCAGGAAGCAATAAAACTGTTATAGAAGGTGACTTCTCTACTCAGGGCGGCATGGGTACGAATGGGTTGATTAATGTCGGCCTTGGTACGGCAGATTCTTCTTGGACAGGCAACTACACTACTAATGGTGGCGACGTCAATCTGTATATGAAAGATGGCGCTACTTGGACAGGGTACAATACCGGCGAGAACTTTACGCTAGATATGAAGAATAATGCAAAATGGATAGTTACAGGCGACAGTACAATAAGCACTTTAACTAGTGGCGAAAGTGTTATAAAAGCTTTGGCGGCTAATAAAATTGCAACTACAACAACGTCTGTTGGCGGAATAGTAGATATGACAAATGATAAAGCTGGCAATGTGACTATTGATAATTACAGCGGTAGTACAACCTTTATCTATAAACATGATGAAAAGACGCCAACCACTATCTTAGGTGGAAATACGACGATTAAGCACGCTGATGTAAATTCAATAATCACTTTGCGTACAGACAGAAGTGGTTTTGACCTCAGCAATTCTACTCTTGTTGATTCTGTTTTAAGCGCTTTGGCGGGTAAACTTAATTATACTAATTACGCCACCGGAGAAAATAACCTAAGTGGCTATGTACAGATAGCCGAGGGGTTGACAGCTTCTTCGGCAGGTCGTTCTACTGGCACCATTGAATACAACGCAACTGATGGAACAGCATTGCTGAAACCAGGTTCTGTTATTACTAGTGGTAGCGACGTAATATATGGTTCTAAAGAAACGGCTATGATGCGTGGTGCAAAATCAGCGATGGCTTCAGCCGCAATGTTGTGGAGAAGTGAAAACTCTGATCTTATGCAAAGAATGGGCGATTTACGCTTAGGTAGTGAAGAAAATGGACTCTGGGCAAAATACTACACAGGTAAATCCGAATATAACATGCAAAATACATATTTTTCCAATAGTTATACTACTTATCAATTAGGGTTTGATAAAAAAGTGGCTAACAATTGGACTGTTGGTGCGGCTGTAAGCTACAACGACGGGTCTAGTAGTTATGATTTAAGTGGTAGAGGCGATAACTCAGCAACAAGTTTATCACTGTATGGAACATGGCAGGGAGAGAAAGGCCATTACCTTGATTTGTTGCTCAAAGGAAGCAGCATAAGGAATGATTATACTGTTTATAATGATTTTGGGCATAAACTTAAAGGAAATTATAAGACTTGGGGCACGTCCTTAAGTGCAGAATATGGTAGAAATATTCAATCCGCCAATGGTATATACTTTGATCCTAGTATTATGCTGACGCTAGGTAGAATACAGGGTAGTGACTATAGTGCTGCAAGTGATTTCCTTGATTCAAAAGGCAGCGCTAAGGATATGGCTGTAAGTCAGGATGGATTTAATAGTGCTATTGGTAGAATCAGCATTGGTATTGGTCAAAAAACAAAGACTCGTACTCTCTTCGCTAAATTGGCTTTGGCACATGAATTTGCCGGTAACTTTGCAACTAATTATGCAGCTGACGGGGAACCAACAGGAAATACGGAAATTAAATTTGGTGACACGTGGTGTGAAATGCAATTGGGTGGCAGTGTAAAACTTAATAATAATTCATATGTTTATGCAACATATGGGAAGACGTTTAATGCTGATTTAACGAATAAATGGAGAGTTGATGCTGGGGTACGCTGGACCTTCTAAGTTTAGGGTTAAAAAATTAGTGGCAACTTATTTGAGCTGCCACTAACAAATAAAAATAAAAGGGGTTAATAGGAATGAAAACTGAAAAAGAAAAAGAAGAAATTATGAATGCTAAAACAATTAAAATGCAAGAATTTTTAGAGGCGAATAAAATTGAGTGCTTTGATTTGCAAAAAACAAATGATGAACAACAAACTGCTATTTTTCGCAGTAGAATGCAAATAAACGGGCAAACTTTACCTTTTGCAATTTTGATTGATACAAGTGTTTATACATTATTACAGGTTCAGATTGCCGCAGGACTGGTTAAAGATGAAAAGTTCGCAAAATTAGCCCCATTTCTTAATGAAATGAATAATAATTATTGGTTATTCAAATTTGTAGTGTTGCCCGATGGTGACTTGGTAATGAATTCATGTATAACTGCAAAAGATGGTAATTTTGATCCGGAATTGATTAATGCAATTTTAGGAGAAATATTGAAGTTCTTAGAAAGTGAGTACCCCAAAATCATGAGCAAAGTTTGGAATGAAAAATAAATTAATTGCTTTAGTATGTTCGTTATTGATGGTTTTTGGGTTTACAACTACGGCTTTAGCTGCAGATCAAAGTGCCTTGGTTGGTTTTGTTAATGTACAGTATGTATTGCAAAACTATCCTGGAATTAAAGAAATTTTGCAACAAATTAGCGATGAAAAGACTAAACTACAAAGTCAGTACACCGAACAAGCACAGAACATGTCGGATGCAGATAAAAACGCTCTGAATGCAAATATTTCCAGGGAATATAATACATTTGAGACAAATACAATGGCTCCTGTGCAGAAGAAAATCCAGAAAGCTATTGCCAAAGTTGCTAAAAGTAACGGCATTCTAAATGTAGTAAATAGTAATTCGATGCTTTTTGGTGGTAAAGATTTAACCGAAGAGGTTGTAAAGAACTTGCAAGATAAGTAAACTTAGTAATTTGGGTCACATATATATTAGTCAAGAATATGTAGACTTTTATAAAAAGTTAAAAATTGCAGGTATAGTAAATAGGGCTACCCTTACTTTTTCAAGAAACCGTAAAGTCGGAACTTACTGCGATATATTATGCTAAAA
>JAAYAE010000118.1 GCA_012719555.1 Acholeplasmataceae bacterium
ATATTTTTGCAGATAAAGATAGATGAAATAAAAACTAAAAGGAGTATAATGATGGAATTAAAATGCGTAATGGTCATAGATGAAGAATTACCAATGGGTATAATAGCTAATACGGCGGCAATCTTGGGTGTCACAATGGGCAAACAAATGCCGGAGACAGTGGGCTCAAATGTAATTGATAAAACAGGTAACGTTCACTTAGGGATTGTTAACTTACCTATTCCCATACTAAAAGGGCAGGCTGCTTTGTTAAAAGCGTTACGGGAAAAATTATATGAACCTGAATTTGCAGAAATGACGGTTGTCGACTTTTCAGACGTGGCACAAGGTTGCAAAGCCTATGATGAATTTATCGATAAAATTGCTGAGGTACAGGGAAATGAATTGCAATATTTTGGCCTTGCAATTTGTGGTACTAAGAAAAAAGTTAACAAATTAACAGGAAATATGCCGCTGCTTAGATAAATAATATTTTCCCTTAATTTTTGGCTAAAATCGGGAATGTATTGCTCAACCTTGTACTTATTGACAAATAGTAAATTAAGTATTAAACTTTAAGTTAGCAAGGGCTAACCGAAAGGGTGAGTGAGTATGATTAATTATATTATTGGTGCAGTTATAGCGATATTAGTTGTATTGGCAATTAGAGCAGCATTTTTTAACAAAGATGGCGGTTGTTGTGGGTGTTCCGGTTGTGCACACGAAAAAGATTGCAAAAAGATTTAAAGGGAGCATTTTACTGTTAATACAAAACTAGTGAGTCCTTTATGAAAGAACACTAGTTCTTAAAATAGTGCCGGAAAAGGACTAATCCGACAAAATAAACAATTCAAGCATAAAAAATACAAAATACTTACAGCTTTTTCGCTAAATGTATTGACTTTTCTGTAAAACGTATTTATACTAATCTCGTAGCACAGAGATGGCAATGTAGCCGGGTTGTTCCGTATGGAGCAATCCGGTTTTGTGTTATAATATAAGCTGGCAATGGGGCCCGACGTTTTTATGTACTCCATTGAGATTTCACAATGAAATGGTGGCGTTTACATGATTAGAAGAAACGTTTGGGCAGAAGTTGATTTGTCTGCAATTGGGCACAATATAAAGGAAACAAAAAAAGTATTGCAGCCGGATACAAAGCTTTGTGCTGTGGTAAAGGCCAATGCTTACGGCCACGGGGCTGTTCCCGTAGCTAAAGCGGCTATCGAAGCAGGCGCAGATTTTTTGGCGGTAGCTATGACTCAAGAAGCCTTGGAATTGCGTTTAGCAGGCGTTGATGTACCGATTTTGATTTTGGGAGCATTAACTCCGGGGCACGAGGAAACAGTAGTGGAATACAATATTAGTCAAACTGTTCCTGACTTTAAGAGCGCAGAGATATTATCTGCAGCTGCTGTGAAAAAAGACAAAGTAGCTAAAATACATTTAGTAGTTGAGACTGGAATGAATCGTATTGGTTGTAAGGTTAGTGAAGCGGGAAATTTGGCAGAGGCTATAGTGGCTTTGCCTAATGTGGAGCTAGAAGGCGTTTTTTCTCACTTTGCTAAAGCAGATGCAGAAGATAAAACTTATATGCAGCGACAATATGATGCTTTTGCCGAAGCAATAAAGAACATTGAAGCCAAGGGTGTTTGCGTCCCCATTAAACATATTGCTAACAGTGCCGCCATTACGGAAGCACCGGAAGTACATATGAATATGGTTAGACAAGGGATTACACTTTATGGGTTGTGGCCTTCAAGTTAAGTGAAGCGTAGTCTACATTATCAACCGGTTATGAGTTTAAAAGCAAAAGTTGTATTTGTTAAAGAAGTTCCCGCAGGTGAGAAAATTGGCTATGGTTGTACTTACGAAACGACAAGGACTACCAAAGTAGCAACATTGCCCTTGGGCTATGCGGACGGTATTAGCCGAAAATTGTCTAACCGTGGCTACGTATCAATCCGAGGATGCAAGGCCCCAATAGTAGGGCGGGTTTGTATGGATCAGATGATGGTGGATATTACAGATATTCCTGATGTAACAGAAGGCGATGAAGCAATAATTTTTGGTGGCAATGAGATATCAATAGATACCGTTGCCGAATGGATGGAAACCTTAAACTACGAGGTCCTTTGCCTCCTAAGTGATAGAATACCTAGAAGATATGTTTTTAGTTATCATATGTACAAGTAAATACTATCTTTTACCAATAGTGGCAAGACTTTCATAATTGTTCGCCTAAGGGCTGCAATAAATAAAAAAAAGAATATGAAGGAGTTGAGTCAAGTGAGGGGAAAACTTTTGGCAGTGGCTGTGTCTGCGATGTTAGCAACATCTTTATTTGCAGCAGGTTGCGGTGGTAGTGGAGGAAGCAAAAAGGCCGATACAATAAAAATCGGTGTTGTCTCTGAAATGACAGGTAGCAATGCTACCTATGGAACGTCCGTAGTAAATGGTATGAAGTTGGCTTTGAAAGAAGTCAATGCTAAGGGCGGTATATTAGGCAAGCAAGTAGAAATTGTTGTTGCTGATAGTAAGAGTGAGCCGGCAGAAGCTGCCAATGCAATGAGCAAAGTTATTAACCAAGATAAAACACCTTTGGTAATGGGTATTTTTACTAGTTCCAGTGCTATAGCTGCTTGTAATGTGAGCGAGGCTTCCAAAGTTCCGTTCTTGGCTATTGGTGCCACAAATCCTAAGGTAACTTTGGATAAAGATGGTAAAGTGAAACCTAATACTTTCCGTGTTTGTTTCATCGATCCGTTCCAAGGCACTGTTGGTGCAAACTTCGTGTTAAATGAATTGAAGTTGAAGAAAGCAGTTATATTTGTAGATAATAGCTCTGATTATTCCAAAGGCTTGGCTCAATTCTTCAAACAAGCTTATACCGAAAAAGGTGGCCAAATTGTTGGTGAAGAAGCTTATTTACAAAAAGATACAGATTTTAAAGCAATTTTAACAAAAATTAAAACCATGGGTGCAGAAGTTCTGTATGTTCCAGGTTACTATGAAGAAGTTGGCAAGATTATTAAACAAGCACGTGAACTTGGTATGACAATGCCGATAGTTGGCGGTGATGGCTGGGATAGTCCTAAGTTGTCTGAAATTGCCGGCGCCGGTCCTTTAAACAATACTTACTTTACTAATCACTACTCTCCTGATGCTGATTCTGCTGAATCTAAAGCGTTTGTTGCCGCTTATCAAAAAGAGTATAATGCTAAACCTGATGCTCCGGCAGTACTTGGTTATGATGGGGCTAAATTGATGTTTGATGCAATTACCCGTGCCGGTTCTACTGATGGTGCGAAAGTTAGCGCCGCTCTTGCTGCTACTAAAGGGTTCAAGGCTGTTACAGGTGAAACTTCCCTGAATGATACC
>JAAYAE010000119.1 GCA_012719555.1 Acholeplasmataceae bacterium
ATATATAGTTATTACAATTATCATATCATAAACATTATACTTTAACAATAATTTCTAAGAAAAAGCATCAATGCCATATAAAATAGCATCGATGCCTAGAAATTTAAACATTGAAATTAATATAGTAACATACACATAGTAATCAACGTAACAATGATCATGCCTGGCGCCGTTACTTTAATTATTTCTATAGGATTGGTTTTAGCCAGCCCCGCAGCAACTATAGCAGCGGCAGCCAAAGGCGACATAGAACGCCCAAACCCACCCGTCAAAAAGGCCGTAGAACCTACCTGAGAAATTCCAAGACCAAAATCAGCAGCATGTGGAGTTATTGTAGTATTGAAAGCCATGGTACCAGCAATACCGGAGCCACTAAGCAAGGCTACAAAGAAAGGTCCGAAGGTAGCACCCAGTCTTGCAATAGCCTGGGTATGTTTCATTGCTTCAATTAAAGAACTTGTCAGACCTACTGCATTCATCCCAGCAGCAAAAACACCTGCCGCAATAAGTATGCTTATAATACTAGTATAGGCATTACCCATGCCTTTAAAAAATTCTTTGGTAATGTCCCCAGGATTAGCACGACAAACGATTAAACATAAAATAACCCCATAAATCATAGCCTGTGGTACGCTAATATAAGGTATTATCCCTACTTGTTCACTGCTGAGCAAAATCAATATAATAGGTAACAACGGCATAACTGCTTTAATAGGGTTAGCCTTAATTTTATCTACAGCAATTTTTTCATTCAATTCTGATTTATAGCCACTATAGCGACCGGTAAAAATCGCTATAGCTACAATAGATGCAATAAAACAAGCAAAACATATCAATCCAACTAATGCATGTCCATAAATAACGCTCATAACATCAGTTTTTGCTAGTTGTGCAATAAGTACATTATGAGAAGAACCAGGTGAAAAAATATCTCCCCAGGTGGATCCAAAAATAGCAGCAGCCGCAATAATCGGATGAATTCCTGTACTAGTAAGCAACGGGACTAAAAGAGCACCGCACGCAGCAGTAGCTCCAGCCGCACTTGGAAGTGCTAGACTAGCTATAAAGGCAATAATCATAGCCGAAGGTATAAGAAAATGCTTTCCTTTAGAAGCACACCCACTCATTAAATTAATAAAATGTTCATCACATTTTGTATAAGCAGTAACATAAGTAAAACCAACAACCGTACACAAAATAGGAACCAAAGATTTATGTGCCGCCCAAGCTACGAAAGCATCAAAAGCCACTGACGGCTTTCCGGCGAGCAAAGCCATTAAAACACCAGCTACAATAAGCACCATCCGACTATCGTATTTTTTTATGATAAAATATACAGCACCAATTATTATTACCCCTGCAAGATATAACATCAATAATACCTCCTTGTAATATTTTCAGTTTAAAGGGCGATGATAAGTAAATTTTTGGTATTTTAAGGTTTTTGTACACACATTAAAAATTTGGTAAGAGCGAAAAGTGCATCGGGAAGAGAATCCAAATAGCCTACTTCATCTTTAGTGTGGGCATTCATACCCACAAAACTCATACCGTCAATAACAGGTGTACCAACTGATGCAATGTAATTGGCATCGGAAACTCCCGGGCTAGTAACTGTAACCATCTTCACCCCGATAGCAGCATAAATCTGTTCTAATTGTTTTGCTAAGGCCACTGAAGCGGCATTTTGAGGGAAAGCCGGATGAGCTTTTAAGCTAAAAGTAACCTGTGTTCCTGGGACAATAGTATTTGCTACCAGTACTGCCGCTTCCCGTTCTATACGATTAAATTCAGTTGTGTCATCGACTCTGATGTCCACTTTTGCCATAGCATAGTCAGGAATAGTATTAGCGACCTCTCCTGCAGAAAAAACAGTTACATTAACGAATGTTCCTTTATTTTCGTTGCCAAGTTTACGAAACTCCATAACCTGATGTGCTAATTCTTCAAGAGCATTAGCTCCCTGAGACGCTCTGGCAGCATGTACACTTTTTCCACGCACTTCTATTGTAGCATTACCAAGGCCCTTACGTCCGATGCACGCACCATGTTCAGGTTTTGCTGCTTCCAAGACTATAGCCAAATCATGGGTTTTAGCTTGTTCCATAATCAATTCTTTGGAATTTTCTGATCCGGTTTCTTCATCAGCATTCATAATAAAAGTTATTTGCTTATAGTCCTTAAAATTCAGTTGCTGCAGTAATCTTAAAGCATACACACCTAAAACCAGGCCACCTTTACAATCAATGCAACCCGGTCCGTAAACTTTACCGTCTTCAACTCGAAATGGATTTTTCTTTAATGTCCCCTTTTTAAAAACAGTATCAGCATGGGCATTAAGCAATATTTTTCTGGTTCCTTCGCCTTTAAAAACAGCTACCAGGTTGTAACATCCGGCAGGAGTCTGCAAAATTCTTACCTCGGCACCAAGCTCTCTTAGCCAGCTTCCGACCCTTTCAGTCATTTTTTCCGATCCTTCAGAATACCCGGTAGGCGATTCTACCTCCACCAAAGTACATAGATCCTTCAAAAAATTTTCTTGCTCAGCAAAACACCATTGACGCAGTTCTTCATTTTGCACTATTTTCTCTCCCCCATTTCTTTTGTAGCTGCTAAAGCTATTTTTCTCTCATTTGCAGCCTATATTTTTTGAAACATGGATATATATTTATCGTATTCCATTAACTTCATTATAATTTTTTATCATCTAAATAATATTTTATACTATATCACACAC
>JAAYAE010000120.1 GCA_012719555.1 Acholeplasmataceae bacterium
GTATAATATATGTATCAAAAGAATGGTGGTGCAAATATGGAAAAACAACAAACGATTCTGATTGCTGATGATGAAGCTCAGATTAGAGAGATATTACGCATTTATTTTGAAAAAGAGGGATTTAAGGTTGTTGAAGCCGCAGATGGTGCCGAGGCTATTGTGCAGGCGCAGGCAGGTAAACCGGATATTATGATTTTAGACATCATGATGCCGGTATTAGATGGTTTGGAAGTATGTAAACAGGTACGTAAAATTTCTGATATGCCTATTATAATGCTTACAGCTAAGGACGATGATGATGACCGTATACTTGGGTTAGAAACAGGTGCAGATGATTATATCACAAAACCTTTTAATACCCGTGAGGTAGTTGCAAGGGTGAAAGCTGTATTGCGGCGTAGTGGACAGTCCGTAGCCGTCAAAGGTAAAGAAGTGTTGGAATTCCCCAACCTTATGATTAACCTTAGTGAATACCGTGTTATTGCTTTTGGCAAACAGGTTACATTCACTGCTAAGGAGATGGAATTGCTTTGGTGCTTAGCTTCTAATCCAGGGATAGTTTTTTCAAGAAATCAGTTGCTTGAAACTATTTGGGGCTACACTTATTATGGAGACACTAGAACTGTAGATACACATATTAAGCGTGTGCGGCATAAGCTAGATATTAAGAAAGATTCAGCCTGGGATATCCTCACCGTTTGGGGGGTAGGGTATAAATTTGAGGTAAAAAATTGAAAAAATCTTTAAGCTCTAGGCTCATGTATACGTACATGGGTCTGATTGCCATTATAATTATAGGAATTTCCATTGGATTATCTTATTTAATAACAGATTATTTTTTTAAGGCTAAAGAACATGAGCTAAATGAAAAAGGGCAAGAAGTTGCTGTTATTGCTAACTATTTTTTGAGCGTTGATGCAAACAGAGATTCCGTAACTAGGTATTTGTCGTCTGTTGACCAATTAATAGGAGCTCGTATTTGGCTTTTCGATAATCATTTTGAACTTATTGCTGCTTCAGAACGTCAAGATGATTCTAATCAAGAAAATAATCTTGACCCTCAATCACCTACAGAGATAAAGAAAACAGATAATGCTCAGAAGGCGGTAGCGTCAATAGGAAAGCAAATTAAGCAGTCCGGCGCTATTAATGGTCAGGTTGAGAAGATTCTCAGCGATGTGTACGCAGGAAAGAGAGTAAACTCACGTATTTTTCACCCTTACTACAAGGAGCAGGTGCTGCTGGTTGGCCTTCCTGTAGGGGATGAAAATGGTAACAGTAAGACTGGTGCTATATTGTTAGCTTCACCTATAAGCGGACTTGATAAGGTGCTTAATGACATTTACTTATATACGATTATTGTTGGAATTTTGGCTTTGATTTTCAGCCTTTTTTTAGTAAGGGGGCTATCAAGACGTATTGTGCAACCGCTGATTTCTATGAAGGACAGCGCTTCCGCTATTGCTGCCGGCGATTATAATCGTAAGGTAGAGGTAACGGGTGATGATGAAATTGCTGAGCTAGGAAAATCTTTAAATTCTTTGGGCAGTGATTTGGATGAATTTGTGCAGAAAACAAATAAGATGGAAAAACTGCGTCGTGATTTTGTGGCAAATGTCTCACATGAACTAAGGACGCCTATTACTATTATTCGTGGTTATAACGAAGCTATTAATGATGGAATGGTTACAGATGCAGAGCGTATTAGCAAATACCGTGGTTTGATTAATGATGAAACAATACGCCTAGAGCGTTTAATAAAAGATCTTTTAGACATTAGCAGGTTACAAAGAAGTGAGCAAGAGGAATTAGAATATGTTCCTTTGGGTCATATTGCTTCTAATGTTATTGATATGTTGGATGTACAAGCTAAAGAGCGGGAAATAAGGTTAGAAACTGATATTGATGATAATGTTGTGGTAAAGGGGAACGGCGATCGTCTTTATCAGCTGGTTATGATTCTAGGAGACAATGCTATTAAATATTCTCCGGACAAAGGGGTTATTAGTTTCGGTGTCTTTCTCAATGCAGAAAAGGAACCGGTACTAACGGTAACTGATCAAGGCTATGGAATTCCGGAAGAAGATATTCCCTATATTTGGGAACGTTTTTACAAAGTGGATAAATCACATTCTCGCAATATTCCGGGTACCGGCTTAGGTCTAGCTATTGGTAAAGAAATAATTAGATTGCACCATGCTACGGTAGAGGTTAAGAGCCAATTGGGAAAAGGTACTTGCTTTGAGGTAACTTTTAAAAATTCGGTAGATGGGGGTCAATAAAATGTTGCACTTATTTTGTCCGGATTTTTGTTGTGCAAGTATTACTGATATTAGTGTCAAATGGTTAAAATCTCATGCTGTAAAAACCATTATATTGGATGTTGATAATACCCTTTTACCTTGGGACAGTAATGTGCCTACGGCAGAGAATGTAGAGTGGATAAAGAGCTTGAAGAATGCTGGGTTTAGGTTGATTTTACTTTCTAATAATGGAGGAAAGCGGTTAGAGGCAATTTGCCAAACAGTGGATTTACCGGCAATAAGTTGGGCTGCAAAACCATTATCACTGGGATTTAGGCGGGCATTACATAGACTGCAGCTTAAAAAACGGGAAGAAGTTCTAGTTATAGGTGATCAAATTATTACTGATGTTTTAGGGGCAAAACAGTTTGGCCTTAAAGTGTTACTAGTGGAATCACTATCACAAAAAGAGTTTATAGTAACACGCTTGACACGCAAAATTGAACGTGCGGTTATAAAAAAACTAACTCATAAGGGACTAATGCCGGAGGGTGGGGAAAAATGAAAATAGCATTGCTGCAAATGGATATACAAGAAAGAAATAAAGACGAAAATGTTAAACACGGTTTGGAGTTATTGGCGCAAGCGGCCGTTGGGCAAGATGTTGTAGTAATGCCTGAAATATGGACTACCGGCTATTCTTTGGGGCACATAGAGCAGGATGCTGAAACTATGGAGGGTCCTGTTATTGCCGCCATAAAAACTATTGCTCGTGAAAATAAATGCAATATTGTTGCCGGTTCTATGCCGATGAAGATTGAGGGAAAGATTTACAACACCTCGGTGGTTATTGATAGAAACGGTGTTATTTTAGATTATTACAGCAAATTTCATCTTTTCGGCTTGTTTCATGAAGAACGCTTTTTTGCACCTGGTAAACATTTAGCAACGTATCAATTGGATGGTATAGAATGCAGTAATACTATTTGTTATGATTTGCGGTTTCCGGAAATGTTTAGACACCTAGCACTGGCAGGAGCAAAAATGATTTTTATACCTGCAGAATGGCCAACACCACGAGGTGACGTTTGGAAATTATTGGTACAGGCAAGAGCAATAGAAAATCATATTTTCATCTGTGCCGTTAATTGTACAGGGTTTTTTAAAGGAGAACCTTTCTACGGAAACTCAATGATTGTTTCTCCTACAGGCAAAATAATAGTAGAAGGTGACGAAAAAGAAGCCATATTGTATGGTGATATTGACTTAGAGGATATAAAAAGAGTACGTAATAGAATAAATGTTCTAAATGATGTGCGAGAGGAATTTACTAAGTAAATTCCTGATAGTATTTTTGCTTTTTAAGGCGGACCTTGTGTATGAGCTATTTGCTGATAATCGGCAGGGGAGGGTTTTATGAGTCATAAAAGTTTGGCAATTTTAATAGTTGCAGCTTTGTATTTCAGCCTTTTGCGTGGCAATGAAGTTGGTTCTGGTGGTTTTACTGATGTAGCAGTTATTGTGGTAATTATTTACGTCATAGTTAAAAATTTAAAAGATAAAAA
>JAAYAE010000121.1 GCA_012719555.1 Acholeplasmataceae bacterium
GTAGCAGATGTAGATGCTTTTTGGCGTACAGGTAAATTTGATCCTAAAAGTAATGTACAGTTTGGTATGGGTGGGGCAGGAACTTTTTCTGACGGTAAGCTTACAACAAGAATAAATGATCCTATTATGAGCCATATACTTGAAACTTTTGTAGCAGCTGGCGCCCCAGGGGAAATCCTTTATGAGCAAAAACCACACGTAGGAACAGATAAATTGCGCCTTATGGTAAGCAATTTAGCTAAGCAGATTGAAGAACTGGGCGGAGAAATATTATACGACTGTCAGGTAAAAGCTTTAATTGTTAAAGATGACAAAGTAATTGGTATAGAACTTATTAATGATGAAAAAATTATAACGAACGCAGTTATTTTGGCTATTGGCCATAGTGCTCGTGATACATACAAAAAACTGCTAGAGCAAGGCGTAGCTATTGAAGCAAAAGCTTTTGCTATTGGAGTGCGGGTAGAACATGAGCAAGCTGTAATTGATACTTCACAGTATGGTACTTTTGCAGGGCATCCTAAATTAGGTGCTTCTGACTACGCTTTGGTACATCATGAACCTAGCAATGGCCGTACGGTGTATTCTTTTTGCATGTGCCCCGGTGGGAAGGTAGTCGCTGCAACCTCTGAAATAGGTGGAGTCGTTACTAATGGAATGAGTATGCATGGTCGAGATTCCGGCATAGCAAACAGTGCATTGGTAGTAAATGTTGGTCCACAAGATTTCGGAGCGGGGCCTTTAGGTGGGATTGAATTTCAACGTCACTATGAGCAATTAGCCTATTGTGCAGGAGGAAAAAACTATAGTGCCCCGGCGCAAAATATAAGAAGTTTTTTGGATAACACAGAACCACTCTTGAAAGTTGGCTTTAAACCTACTTATGAACCCGGATTAGTAGCAGTTTCCTTGGACAAAGTTTTACCGGATTATGTAGCTGCAACTTTGCGTGCAGGTATTAAAGTTTTTGGACGCCGCATAGGGGGATTTGCTTCTGATGGTTTATTGACAGGAGTTGAGACGAGAACATCTGCCCCTGTACGCATTTTAAGGGGACAAGACGGGCAATCAATTACTCATAGGGGACTTTACCCTACCGGTGAGGGTGCGGGGTATGCTGGTGGAATTATGAGCGCTGCTGTAGATGGCTACTATCAGGCGGCAAATATTATAAAAAGATTTAAAAGATTCTAGGTGGGGGTATTGTGCAAAGTTCGAGATCCAAGGGCATATATATGATTTTAGTGGGAGCATCTCTCTGGGGAGCTTCCGGTACAGCGGTGCAATATTTATTTGAGCAAAAACATCTATCACCGGACTGGCTCCTTATGGTTCGTATGATTGTTGCCGGCCTTATTATGCTGATTTATGATAAATATGCCGGCAGAGATATATGGGCTATTTGGCGGCATCCAACTCATCGTTATAAAATAATAGTATATGCTATTATTGGTATGTTTATGACACAGTATGGTTATTTTATTGCAATCCAATATGGTAATGCAGCCACTGCAACGGTTTTGCAATATCTTATGCCTGTTATAGTGTTAGTTTATTCACTATGGCGTACGAAGCATTTTCCGGGTAAGATAGAAGTGACAGCCGTCTTTCTCGCTACTATGGGGACTTATCTTTTGGTTACTAAAGGTAACTGGGACACTTTAGCTATTTCGCAACAGACGTTATTTTGGGGCATACTTTCTGCTTTTGCCATGGCTTTTTATACCCTTTACCCAAGGGAAATGCTTAAGACCTATTCTTCTACCATGGTTATTGGCTGGAGTATGTTTATAGGTGGTATTTTTATAAATGTCTTTTTGCAGCCTTGGCCTTTTATTGGTATTATGGACTTTGGTACGGTGATTGGGATGACCGTACTTATTTTATTTGGAACATTGATTGCTTTTTATTGTTACTTAGATAGTACAAAATATATCAAAGCGTCTGAAGTAGGGGCTTTGGCTTCTGTAGAGCCCTTGTCTTCAGTATTATTAGCGGTGGTTATATTACACGTGGATTTTGGTTTAGCAGAAATATTAGGAGTAGCATGTATTATTTCTACAGTGTTTTTGCTAGCAAGACAAAAATAAACAACGCCAACTTTACTTGTTGGCGTTGTTTATTTTTATTGGGGGGAATAATGGATGCTGTTGGTTAAAAAGTAAAGGTTACATCGGACCAGATTCGTTGATCTTTACGATTTTCTCCACCTTTTTCTTTGGTATCAAAATATTGCACAGTTGCTACTGTATTTTTCATGATAGTGTAACCGACACCTACCCCGTAGCCTTTAAATCCTGTTAAGGCATCATCAAAGACAGCGGCATCAGTGGTATGCACAAAGAAGGTTGTGCGTGGTTGATTGTAGTAATTAGCAAACACGGTTATAGAGCCGGGCTTTTCAGGATCGGCTTCACCCCAAGATAGGCCTAAGGCGTAA
>JAAYAE010000122.1 GCA_012719555.1 Acholeplasmataceae bacterium
GAAGACATATGTGGTTGCTACTCGTGGCACATTCCGTCCTTTTACCTATGTGGATGACAAAGGGGTACTTACAGGATACGATATTGAGATTTTAAAAGAGGTTGAAAAAAGAAATCCTGATATTAAATTCGAATTCAAAACTATGAGTGTTGATGCTGGTTTTCTTGGATTAGAATCTGGACAGGTAGATATTATTGCAAACCAAATTACCTTTAATAAAAAACGTGCTGAAAAAAGTATTTGGACCAAAGAGGTTAACAACTATACTAGTCGCAAGATTGCTGTAAGAGGTAATGAAAACAATATTAACAGCATAGATGATTTGCGTGGCAAAAAAGTAGCGGTGACGGCAAGTTCAGAAGTTGCTCGCCAATTAGAAGAGTATAATCAAACTGCTAATCCCAAAATAGAATTTGTATTTACGGATAAGGGCTTCACCGAATGTGCAAATCTTGTTATAACAGGACGGGCTGATGCAACACCGCAATATGAGGTTACTATTGATGATGCCAAAAAAATATTAGGCCTTGATATAAAGGCTGTGGGTCCTGTAATTGCTAGTGATCCAACATTCTTTGCACTAAAGAAAAGTGAAAAAGGGCAAGCTCTTGCCGACAAAATAGATGCTACCGTTAAAGAAATGCGTGCAGATGGCACTCTGAAGAAACTATCAGAAAAAATTCTTGGCAAAGATTATTCTGTTCCTCAATTAAAAGCGTAAATACAATAATAAATGCAAGAAATATTTTACTGTTGCCACAAAATAAGTTTTTGTAAGGTGGTTTTCCATGGGAACTATATTTAGTTTTGAGTATATGATTAAGTCTTTTCCAACGCTGCTGTCTATGGTTGACGTAACTATTCTTGTAACAGTTGTATCAGAATTTTTTGCAATAATTTTAGGCTGCATTATTGCTCTTACTCGTATTAATGCCATTAGACTATTGGATAAAGTTTGTGCTGTTTATGTATCATTTATAAGAGGCACACCATTTTTGGTACAACTTTATTTGATTTGTTTTGGAATGCCGCAAGTTCTGAATTATTTCGGAATGGAAAATCCGCGTTCTATTCCAGGAATATTGTATGTTTTCTTAGTTATGAGCTTGCATGAAGGAGGTTACATTGCAGAAATTATGCGTGGCAGTATCCTAGCTGTTGATAAAGGACAAATGGAGGCAGCTAAATCTATTGGTATGACAGGATATAGTGCATATACAAGGGTGGTTCTCCCTCAAGCTTTTAGGATGGCGATACCTGCTTTAGGCAATAACGTGGTATCAACACTTAAAAGTACAGCCCTTATTTTTAACGTTGGTGTTGTAGACATGATGCGTCGTGCAGAGTTAATGGGTTCATTTAGTTACAGGCATCTAGAACTTTATATTGATATTGCGGTTATTTATATTTGTCTGTGCTTTTTGGTACAACTAGGCACTATGATGCTTGAACGTTGTACCAGAATGAAAAACTCAACAGTTTCGTAAACAATTAAGCGGAAAGGATAGCTGTTATTATGGATAATTTTCTTGATCCTGTTTTCCTTCTGGAAATTTTCGAACATCTTATAAAATATGTACCAATAACTCTAGGACTGGCAGTAGGGACTATGATTATGTCATGTTTGTTGGCCCTGATGGTTACAATATTGCGTTATAAAAAGGTGCCGATCCTAGGGAAAATTGGTGATATATATGTTCTTCTAGGACGTGCTTTACCATCAATGATTCTTATTTACCTTGCGTTTTTTGGTATTCCTGTCTTGCTTATGGCGGTTTCCGGTACAAATAAATCAGCTATGCTGCTTAGTGGAATACCTCCAATAGCTTTTGCTGCCTTAGGACTTACTTTACATACGGGAGCCTATCTTGCGGAAATTTTTCGCGGAGCTTTGCAGTCCGTAAATGTGGGGCAAACTGAAGCGGAATTATCTATAGGGATGACATGGAACCAAGCTTTCTTTAGAATCATTCTGCCGCAAGCTGCTGTCTTTGCTACACCTATGATGGCTAACCAATTTTTAAACCTTTTAAAA
The DNA here is from genome assembly GCA_012719555.1 of Acholeplasmataceae bacterium. Lineage (GTDB taxonomy): Bacteria > Bacillota > Negativicutes > Acidaminococcales > Acidaminococcaceae > JAAYAE01. The sequence continues at coordinate 2,036 of JAAYAE010000122.1, forward strand.
GGAACATCAATTGCTTTTATGATATCGGTAATAGAACTATTTGGAGCGGCCAATGTTTTAGCGTCAAATAATAATGCCTACTTAGAAGTTTATATAGTAACAGCTTGCCTATATTGGAGTACTAGCATATGTTTTGAAAAATTAGCTTCCGTACTTGAATATAATTTATCATATTTTAAAAGGTGTACTAGCAAATGATTAAACTCGAAAATTTTCATAAATCTTTTGGCAGTACAGAGGTTCTAAAAGGCGTTAGTATTGAAGTTCCCACGGGTTCAGTAACGGTGATACTTGGACCAAGTGGTAGTGGTAAAACAACTCTATTACGTTCTATAAATTTCTTGGAGCCGGCAGATAAAGGTACTATGATTCTTGATGATAAAGTCTTTGATATGGCCGCGGCTTCAAAAAAAGAAATACTGGAAGTAAGACGTAACACAGCAATGGTTTTTCAGAATTATAACCTTTTTGCCAATATGACTGCCTTGGAAAATGTAAAAGAAGGGCTAGTTTTAGTGCAAAAAATGGGAAGATATGAAGCATTAATAAAAGCAGAATATTATTTAGAAAAAGTTGGTATGATAAACCGAGAACATTTTTATCCTGTTCAACTCTCCGGTGGGCAGCAACAACGTGTAGGCATTGCCAGAGCTCTTGCGCTAAATCCAAAAGTAATCCTTTTTGATGAACCAACCTCAGCTCTTGACCCAGAGCTAGTGGGTGAAGTGCTTGAGATTATGAAAAAAATTGCGAAAGAAGAAAATTCAACTATGATCGTAGTAACTCATGAAATAGGATTTGCTAGAGATGTTGCAGATCAGGTGATTTTTATGGAGGGCGGCGTAGTAGTTGAAACAGGAGAGCCAAGAGATATTATTGAAAATCCTAAAGAAGAAAGGACTCGAAAATTTCTTGCACGGTTTAGTAATAGGTAATAGCCTATTCTTTGGTAGGTAGTTTAATGGATAGCGAATAAATTAAACTCATAGAAAAATTGTTTTTATAGGTTAATGAAACCGTAAGCAGCTAATTAATGCACTTAATATGCTTGCGGTTTCTTTAATTTGTCTACATGCCCACATGTTTCTAGGGTAAAGAATCTTTTTTCAGTCTAATTTTTACTGGACACCCTATAGGTGATGGTGTTAAAATTATGAGGTGATTACAGTGCTTAAAGAGGCATTGAGCAAAGCGGGTAATTTAGTTTACAATAAAAACAAACAGGGGGAATTATTTTGAAAAACTGGATGAAAAAAATTGCAGGTGTACTGACTTTTTGTCTGTTTGCAACAGCAATGGCTGGTTGTGGCAGTACAAAAAAAGAAACAGCATTAGATACTATTAAAAAAAATGGTAAGATTGTCGTCGGTACAGCTACAGGATATTATCCGTTTGAAATGGCAGATAAAGATGGCAAATTGGTTGGTTATGATATTGATGTAGCTAATGCTTTGGGAAAGGAACTAGGCGTAAAAGTGGAATTCCAAAACTATGCTTTCAGTGGTCTAATACCTGCTTTGCAAGCTAAGAAAGTTGACGTTGTTATTGCCGGTATGACTGTTACAGATA
>JAAYAE010000123.1 GCA_012719555.1 Acholeplasmataceae bacterium
AGAATTATTAGGGAAATTAATAAACAAGTGATGACGATTTTACTTATTGAGCAAAATGCGAATATGGCTTTGAAAATTGCTGATAAGGCTTATGTATTGGAAACAGGTAATATTACAATGCAAGGTACCGGGAGTGAACTTTTGGAAAACCCGGAAATTGCAGCTGCTTATCTAGGAAAAAAGAAAAAAAATTAAAAAATGACGCTCAAGTGAAGTGTAGTATAATCACGCGAGCGTCATTTTTAATGTTTCTTTTCCTGCTTTATGTTATAATTAGCCAATAATATAGATAGTAGGTGAAATTATTGCAAGAAGAAGTAGATGAAAGTACGAAGATACATAAATTAAAAGCTTTAGTAGGTATATCATTGTTGCTTGTATTACTTTGGTGGGCACATACATCTTCGCTTTTTTTCCATCCCCATTCTGCGGAAGATTTGCATAGGTGGGTAGATAGTTTTGGTGCTTGGGGGTCCTTGGTTTATATAGGACTTTATATTTTACGACCTGTCCTTTTAATTCCCAGTATTTTTTTCAACCTTAGTTCAGGGATTCTCTTTGGACCGTGGTTTGGAATTTTATATTTGTTAATTGGGGGATTAGGAAGTGCCTTGTCTTTTTTCCTTTTCGGCCGACTTAGCAGTAATAAAAAAAGCAAATTGCAACGTTATGGCGGAAAATGGGGGAAACGCCTTGATAGCTATCTGTCTACAGAAAATAGCTTTATGCGCATGCTCTGGTTACGTATGGTCCCAATTTTCCCGTACGATCCTGTTAGCCTAGTTGCAGGATGCAGTAGCATGAAACCTAGTGTGTACACAGCTGCAACATTAGTAGGTATGTTGCCTGGTGCAATTGCATACAACTTTTTCTCTGCTAATTTTTTAAGTGGTTATGGCATTTGGTTAGGGGTTGCCATGTTAGCGGCTGCCTTTGGTATACCAATGGCTTGGTGGTATTTTGGCGGAGAAAGAAAAGCTTTTTAAGGAGTGTGTTAAGCGATGAAGCTATATGTTTGGCGACACAACAAAACTTATCATAGCCATAGTATGATTAATGAGCCTTGTATTTTAAATGATTTTTATTTGGATGCTATTGCCATTGTAGCGGCAAATAGTTTGGACGAGGCGTTACAAAAATTGGTTGACCAAAATAAAGGTTGGCGGGTAGAAGACTTACGAGAACTTACACCACAAATATATTCTTTAGAAGATGCTCAAGTGATTTTTACGGAAATTCGTGGTAGTATAGAACATTTGTAACTAATTACTTGTGTAAGAAATGCTTAATTTGCTGTAATTTAGGAGGTTTTCAAATGTCAAGTAGTGTGGAAATGGAAATGAAATTAGTAATAGCTAGAAAAGATTTAAATAAATTTTTTGCGCAAACACTTATTAAAAATTCCATTATTGCAGGAAGCGAAAAAAAACTTGCCATAGAAAATTATTACTACGATACTAGTGATTACAAAATCTCTAACGCAGGTATGTCTTATCGTATTCGTAAGACGGACAAAAAATTGGAAGCAACAGTTAAAACCCAGGGGGAAGC
>JAAYAE010000124.1 GCA_012719555.1 Acholeplasmataceae bacterium
ACCCTGATCCTATTGACGTTCAAATGCTTAAAGATGGCTGGGCACTAGCAAAAGAGGCCATTTTTTCGCAAAAATATGATTTAATAATTTTAGATGAAATAAATGTTGCTTTGGCTTATGAATTGTTAGATGTTAAGGAAACAGTGAAATTCCTTAAGCAACATTTAGGTCATACAGAAGTTATTTGCACGGGACGTGGAGCACCGGCAGAACTTATGGAAATAGCCGATTTGATTACTGATATGGAAAATAAAAAGCATTACTTCTTTGCGGGGATTAAATCCCGTGATGGAATTGATCATTGAGAGTGAGGAAAGTTTAAATGAGTAAACCAATAGTTGCTATTGTTGGCAGGCCTAATGTTGGTAAATCTACACTATTTAATATATTTGTTAATAGTAGAATATCTATCGTTGAGGACACTCCCGGAGTTACCAGAGACCGCTTATATGCTGATGCTGAGTGGTTAGACAATGAATTCATGATGGTTGATACCGGTGGTATTGAGCTTATGAACAATGATAAGATTGCCGTTTCTATTAGAGAGCAGGCACAGATTGCCATTGCTGAGGCAGATGTCATTGTTTTTGTGTGCGATGCACGTAGTGGCATTACCACAGAAGATGCCGAGGTAGCAAAATTGCTGCGTCAGTCTAAAAAACAAGTGGTGTTAGCCATTAATAAGGCAGATACACCAAAGCAAGAAATAGAAATTTACGATTTTTACAATTTAGGAATTGGCGAACCAATTCCAATTTCCGCAGCAAATCACATTAATTTAGGTGATTTATTGGATGCCATTGTAGCCAAATTCCCAGTTGACGCTTCATCCGGAGAAGTAGAGGAAGATGTTATTAAAGTAGCTATTATTGGACGTCCAAACGTAGGAAAATCATCTATTTTCAATACTTTAGTAGGAGAAACACGCTCCATTGTTAGTGACATTGCCGGAACAACCAGAGACGCAATTGATACGCCTGTTACTACAGATGGACAGAACTTTCTGTTTATTGATACGGCAGGAATGCGTCGAAAAGGCAAAATTGATGAACCAATAGAAAGATACAGTATCATTCGTGCTTTACGTGCTGTAGATCGTTCAGATGTAGTTCTTATTGTCATTAATGCCGTCGAAGGGGTTACCGAGCAGGATAAAAAAATTGCCGGTTATGCTCATGAAGCAGGCAAGGGCATTGTCTTAGTTGTTAATAAATGGGATTTATATGAAAAAGATAATACTTCAACTTTACGCTTTACAGAAATGTTGCGCAAAGAGCTTATCTTTATGCAGTATGTTCCGGTTGTTTATGTTTCCGCACTAACTCAACAGCGTATTCACAGGTTGCCTGAAGTAATAAAGTTTGTGGCAGAGCAAAATGCAATGCGTATTTCCACTTCTGTTTTGAACCAAGTTATAACGGATGCAGTTGCTATAAGTGCACCTCCGGCAGAAAAGGGCAAACGCTTGAAGATATTGTATGCTACTCAGGTTAAAATTAAACCACCAACCTTTGTTATTTTTGTTAATGAACCGGAGATTATGCATTTCTCATACGAGAGATATTTGGAAAATAAATTACGTGAATCCTTTGGTTTTGAAGGAACACCTATTCATTTAATAATTCGAGGCAAAAACGAAAACGAGTAGGAGTAGATTATGAATTACATTATAGCGGCTATAATTGGATATGTATTGGGCTCAATCCCTTGTGGATTTGTCTTTGTGAAAATTATTTGTGGTATAGACATTAGAGACTATGGAAGCAAAAATATCGGGACTACCAATGTTTTTAGAACTGTTGGTGCCCGTATGGCTTCTTTTGTACTTTTAGGAGACATGTTTAAAGGCATTTTGGCTGTAATATTAGTGAATTATTTATTTGGTATTCAGCTGCATTTGGAATTAGTTACTGCTATTGCTGTTTTGCTGGGACATAATTATTCATTATTTTTAGGATTTAAAGGTGGAAGAGGCGTAGCAACCGGACTAGGGCTTATTTTGTATTTTATGCCTGATGTTTCTATCTTCGCCTTTACGGTGTGGTTAGCTATTGTTTTTGTAACTAAGTATGTATCATTAGCATCAGTACTTGCAGCTTTTTTAACACCTATTGCTTCCTATTATAGGGGATACCCAGGGGAACTAGTTGGTTTTGCTACTGCTGCATGTGTTTTCGTTATAATTAGGCACTATGAAAATATAAAGCGCTTAATCAGCGGGACTGAAGTGAAAATAAAAAAAGGTAATATGGATGATATAAAAAAGAATTCTGCTAAATAAAGGGCGGTGTTGTCTTTGAAAGTTTCCGTTATTGGTGCTGGCAGTTGGGGAACAGTTTTGGCACAAATCCTTGATGATAATGGACATGATGTTACTTTGTGGGTGCGTGACTATGCTAAGGCTGAAAGGATTGCATCTAGTCGATGTAATACTGATTATCTACCAAATTTAATATTAGCTCCCACTATTACAATCACAAATAATTTAGAGACTGCCATAAAGCGAGCCGAAGTGCTCGTTTTTGTCGTTCCATCAGGAGTAATGAAAGACCTTTGCAAACAAGTTGCTGCCTTAGATAGTTGCTCTAATAAAATAATACTCTCTTGCACTAAAGGTTTTGATACTAACCTTGGTATGCGTATGAGCCAAATAATTAGTACATATC
>JAAYAE010000125.1 GCA_012719555.1 Acholeplasmataceae bacterium
GCATGTAGGCACTGCTCGTAAAATTAACGGGGACAATCCAAACCCTGAAGCTCCACCTATTGGTCCCTCAGGAATTGATTTAATGACCGGTGAAAAAGTAACAACTCCTATGACCATGGCGGAAATCGAACAAATTATTGAAGCTTTTGCTACAGCATCCGCTGATGCGAAAAAATTAGGGTTTGATGGAATTGAAATTCACGGCGCGCACGGTTACTTAATTGATCAGTTCTTTTGGGAAAAAACAAACCACCGTCAAGATAAATATGGTGGCAATATGAGAGCTCGTTCTCAGTTTGCTGTTGAAATAGTACAAGCCTGCCGTAAAGCTGTAGGCCCTGATTTCCCTATAATATTTCGGTATTCTCAGTGGAAAACTGGAAGTTACCAAACAAAACTAGCAAATACTCCTGAAGAATTGTCAATATTCTTAGCTCCCCTAGTTGAAGCCGGCGTAGATATATTTCATTGCTCAACTAGACGCTATTGGGAACCTGAATTTGATGGTTCTACCTTAAACTTGGCAGGATGGACTAAAAAGATAACAGGCAAACCAACTATTACTGTTGGCTCCGTTGGTCTTGATACCAACTTCATAGAGTTTTTTGCCGAGGGAAAAGGTGCAAAAGCTACTAGCATTTTGCCCCTTATAGAAAGATTGGAAAAAGGCGAATTTGATTTAGTTGCTGTGGGAAGAGCGCTACTTGCAGATCCTGCTTGGGCTACTAAAATACGGGAAAATAGAATTAGTGATCTAATTCCTTTTGAACCGGGTGCAGAAAAAACGCTGTCTTAATAATATGTATTATGTACTATTGAAAAACCTTATTAAGATATGAAGGGATAAAAAATGTCTAGAAAAAAAAGTGCAGATTTGGAACAAACAAAGCAAGAGTTATTGGAAGTTGGTTTGTCCTTGTTTGAACAAAAGGGCTTCAATGCTACCGGCATTCAAGAAATTGCTACCTCTGCCGGGATTCCCAAGGGTTCCTTCTATAATTATTTTGCTAGCAAGGATGATTTTGGTGTAGCCGTAATTAACTATTACACTAAATTTAATACGGAAATTTGGCAAGACCTTTTAGCTACGACAAACGAAAAAGAAAATTCTTATGAAGCTCTGAATTCAGCTTTTTTAGAAATTACTTAAAAATATCGTTGTGCTGAAGTAAAAAAAGGTTGTCTGCTAGGTAATCTTGCAGCAGAAATCAGTGATGCCAGCGAAAAATGTCGCACGGCATTACAAACCTCAGTAAATGCGTACAAAAACATTTTAGCGGAACGTATACTGCTGGGCCAGCAATATGGCAAAGTAAGACAAGACTTACCAGCCCAGCTTTTAGCTGATCTAATTTGGGATTGTTGGCAAGGGAGCTTACTCCGAATGAAAATTGAAAAATCAGTGGAACCCGTAAAACACGACTTAGAACTTTTATTTAAACATCTCTTGTTACCCACAACTTGATTTCACAAAAAGTCCCCTGCAGCATTGTTAATGTTGCAGGGGACTTTGTTGTTTTATGGTTTATTAGCTACAATTTTTTACTTATTTAGATTTTTCAACCTCTGCCAGCTCTTTGCTATAATCTTTATTTAATTCAGCAGCTTGAAAAGCAGTACCACTTGGTAATACCATTCTAAAATCACTGATGCGGGAAACTTGTACTTTTCCGTCTGTTATTCCACCGCTTAAAATATGTCCACCACTTTTTCTATCATCTGAAATAAAATGTAAATGATACCCTTTTACGTTTATACCACTTAGATATTCCGGACACCAAAACCCAACAATTGTTCCTTTGGTATTTATAATATCAAAAACAACCTGTTTTTTTGCCGCTTCCGACAATGATGGATAAGGTTTACTTTGAGCCCCTATACTACGTGTTTTTCCTGTAAATATACCATCAATACGTATAGCATAAACATAGTTTTTATCTTGAATAATATTATCTAAAACTTTTTCTAATTCAGAAAAATTGACCGCAGTCTTAATTTGTCCAACCTTATCTGTACGAAAATTAACAACGTTAGCAAAAGGAGTTTTGGCTTCCCCACTAAGCACTTTTATTTCCCCCGTAGATTTAACCTGATAAAAATTCCCATCAAGTGCAATCATTTCGCCGTCCAAATGATTTAGTGTGCCAATACCAAAATTACCATGTTGCTTCAAATCCTTAACATTAAAGTCGCCATCATAAACGCCTTGCATTAAAGCATTTATTGTAGAAATTTGATACATGGAATGTTGTGATTGTGCACTAGCTGAAGCTGTCAAAAAAATAAATAAGACAATAAAAACTAACGTTCTCTTAACTACTTTCATATTATTTGCAC
>JAAYAE010000126.1 GCA_012719555.1 Acholeplasmataceae bacterium
ATGGATGAGTATGGCGTTGAAGAATATTCGGTCCAAGCAACAACTGCCGTACGAGAAGCAGAAAATCAAGCTTACTTCTTAGACCAGATTTTAGTAAAGACGGGGTTGCGTATAGACGTTGTTGAAATGCCTAGGGAAATTTATACTAAATACATTTCAATTTTGCGGACATTAAATACCGCTAAGGAATTTGTCTCCGGTAGTGGAGTGTTATTTGTAGATATTTCTTCCGGTGGTCTGGGAATTACATACATGAAAGATAATGCCATAAAATATCAGCAGAATTTGCATATTGGTGTAATTCGTATAAAAGAAGATTTTGATCGTAATCAACGATCCAGTAAAAATTTTGGGCGAGCACTAACCGAATATATTTCTAGCACTGTGGGTCCTGTGCGAGATGAAATGGCCACGGAAGACATTAGGTATTTAGTTCTTTCCGGTACTGAAACCGAGCTGGTCTTAAAAATGTTTGGCAAGAGGTCTAAGCCGAACCAACTGGAATGTATGAAAGCTACGGATTTCATATCATTTTATGAACGTGTGCGTAAGTTGAGCATGACTCAATTGGTTAAAGTCTTTAATCTTGGACAAAATGCTGCTGAATTAGTGTTGCCAACAATCATACTTTACGAACAACTACTAAGTTTAGCTCCGGCAAAAGAAATTATTATTACACCTGATCGCTTTATTGATGGTATGAAGACTCTTTATGTAGCACGTAAGACCAACAAAGAATATATAAAGGAAATAGAGAAAGTTTTGTTGAGTTTAGTGCACAGCATAGGTAATCGCTATAACTATGACAGCAATCACGCTGCACAAGTAGAAAAATTTTCGTTAGCAATTTTTGATAGTTTGCGCAAAGCACATGGCATGGATGATCATTGTCGCTTACTTCTTAGGGCCGCATGTATACTTCATGATATTGGCAAGTATATTTGTTTGCGTAGTCATTCTTTATATTCATACAAGCTAATTATGTCAACAGATATATTGGGCTTTAGTAATAAAGACAAAGAGATAATCGCATTAACAGCTTATTACCATTCTCATTTATTGTTTGAGACCCAATCTACGTGTAGTCCTCAAGTAGAGAGAGCTATTGTGCCTTTAGTTGCCAAATTAGCCTCTATTTTACGCTTGGCTGATGCCATGGATCGCAGCTACCAACAAAAAATTAAAAGTTGTAAGGTTGTAATTAAAGGCAATGAAATGCGTATTACGGCTAAGAGTAAAAAGGATTTAACCTTGGAAGAGTGGACTTTTGCTAATAAAGGCAATTTCTTTGAGGAAGTTTATGGTTTATTACCAATACTAGAAAAAGTAGAAGGGTAACATTATGAATATTGATTTGTCTAAGCCGGGATACTTTTTTAATCGAGAATTAAGCTGGCTAAAATTTAATCTCAGGGTATTAAAGGAGGGCGGAGTGAAAACAACGCCTTTAATGGAACGCTTAAAATTTGTGTCTATTTCAGCTTCGAATTTAGATGAGTTTTTTATGGTAAGAGTAGCTGGGTTATATGATCAATTAGAAAATGGCATAAATAAAAAAGATGCTGCCGGATTATCTGTAGAGGAACAACTGGAGAAAATATCACAATCTGCACATACACAAATGAAATTGAAATACCGTTATTTCTTTTCTTTGTTGAAAGAAATGCGCAACTATGGTTTGAATATTAAATATGTTAAAGAAGTGGATGCTAAGGGAAGGGAATGGCTGGAAACATATTACAATGATTTTGTTTATCCGGTACTTACTCCTATGGCGGTAGATGCTGCGCGTCCTTTCCCATTTTTGGCCAATAGGTCTCTGAATTTAGCAATAGAACTTAATAACATTGAAGGTGAACATAGCTTAGGATTTGTGCAAGTGCCTTCTGTTTTGCCACGAATTATTGAGGTAGAGGACGAAACTGATAGTCGCACATTTGTTTTTTTAGAAGATTTAATTATGGAACATGGCAAAGATTTGTTCAAAGGCTGCGAAATTTTAGATGAAGTGCCTTTTCGTATTACCCGTGATTCTGATTTGGATGTGGATGAAGAAGATACAGAAGATTTATTAAAAGAAATAGAAAAATCCTTGCGTAAACGTAAACGTGGTGCTGCTGTTCGTCTGGAAATAGTAAAAACAAGCAACAATTTTATAAAAGGGTTTTTAATCAAAAGTTTGGACTTAACGGATTCTGGCGTTTATGAAATAAGTGGCCCTTTAGATTTGACTTGTCTAACAAAATTCATTTCATTTCCTGGTATGAACAAGTGGCAATACTTACCATTTACACCGCAAAGACCACAAGAGTTGTTGTCTATGGATAATATTTTTGACAGTATTAAAGAAAAAGATATATTACTACATCATCCTTATGAAAGCTTTGATCCTCTGATAAAATTAATTAGTGATGCTGCGGTAGATCCGGCAGTATTAGCTATAAAGCAGACACTGTACCGTGTTAGTGGTAATTCACCTATAGTTGCAGCCTTGGCACGTGCGGCAGAAAATGGTAAGCAAGTAACAGTGCTAGTAGAATTAAAAGCACGCTTTGATGAAGAAAACAATATAATCTGGGCGCGACGTTTGGAACAAGCCGGTTGTCATGTTATTTATGGTTTGGTTGGACTTAAAACGCATGCAAAAATTATTCTCATTGTTCGCAAAGAAGCCGATGGGATTAAACGTTATGTACATCTAGGGACCGGTAATTACAATGATACTACAGCCAAACTTTACACAGATATTGGTTTATTGACTGCTAATGACCAGTATGGCAGTGATGCTTCTGCTTTTTTCAACTTACTTTCAGGTTATTCCGAACCGCCTATGTGGAATAAATTAGTCATGGCGCCGTTGGGTTTACGAAAAAAACTTTATGAACTTATTGATAACGAAATAGCCCAAGTGAAAATGGGTAAAAAAGGGCATATTATAGCTAAAATGAACTCTCTTATAGACAGAGATGTAACCCAAAAGTTATATCAAGCTTCTATTGGGGGGGTAACAGTTGAACTGATTGTAAGAGGTATATGTGGCTTGCGACCCGGTATACCTGGCGTTAGTGAAAATATTACGGTGCGCAGTATTGTGGGTAGATTGCTAGAGCATAGTAGGATTTTTTACTTTGCTAATGGTGACAATGAGCAAGTGTATCTTTCCAGTGCCGATTGGATGCCACGAAATCTAAATGATCGTGTTGAATTATTTTTCCCCATTGAAGGTCAAGAACATATTGAGCGGATCAAGGGTATTTTAAAGTTATGTCTTAAAGATAATGTTGGCGCGCATTTAATGCAAAGCAATGGTACTTATCGCCGAGTGGCTAAACATGGTGCAAGTGTTAGCGTCCAGGAAACTCTTTACACCAAAGCGAAAGCTGCCGCCAAAGAGGAAGAAATGCCCATGGAACAAAGACTTAAACCTATGTATCGCAAGGATTGAACTTTTGTGATATAATACTACAGGTAATTACCCTTGAAGTTTATAAAGATGGTGTTGATAGTTTTTTGGGGTTTATGATGAACAAGAAATAAAAGTTAATTTCATTGATTTTATTGGAGGTTATTATGGCGAAGCATAAAGTAACTTTAAACTCCCATTGTAATTATGGCTATGTGGAATATGATGACGAAACGAAAAAAATAACAGTAAGTATTCCCGGCGATCTTGAAGCTCAAAAAAGAGTAGAAGAATACCTGTCTCAGACGCAAACAATGGATGTTCCTAGCGAACATGGCATTCGTGAGTTTGAAACAGTAACTTTGAATGCTATGCATAATTATGAAGATTTTGGTGTTGTATTAACTCGTTTGTGGGTAAATGCTGGTGTACGAGTTGAGTGGAGTATGCCTCCGGGAATGGCGGACAACTTATAAACAGGTTTATTAACAGGAACGTTTGTTCTGTGGATAACGACGAAGAAATGGCTGTTTTTCACGAGTTTTTTGCTCATAACTGTGGATAACTTTTTTCCTGTTGAATGTGTTCGTACACTGGAGAAAAATTGAGTACAAATAATAAACAATTCGTCTATTAGCAAGGCACAGTGTGGATTCTAGCCGTTAACGATAGCCGCAAGTACTAGTAGGAAAAATGTTACACAAATGCGAATTATGGACACTGAAAAGCACAAAATTATAAGTTATCCACAGTTTTTTTCTGTTTTGTGGATATTGTTGCATAATATGGCTTTCAAATGTAACTTAATTCACCGCATATTACAGTTATTGTCAATTAGTGTTACTTAATTGTTTTTACGTTTTGGTAGCTCAGCTGGATAGAGCGACCGCCTCCTAA
>JAAYAE010000127.1 GCA_012719555.1 Acholeplasmataceae bacterium
ATTATAAATAGAAGTGCTAAGTACCTTGCGTTTATCTTTAAAAAAAACTACTATGCTTTTTTCATACTTATATACTTTATCCCCCATACTAGTTGTAGCTAATAGTTTCATTTTTTATCTCCATTGTTAGTTCCTGTTGCCCAGGCAATCGAGGTCCGTTTTAATGCGCACTCACCCAAATATTGTGTTCTTTGCCCTGTCCCATACCAACGAGCAAAACAACCACCGCCACAAAGTTTAAAGTCTCTGCAAGCTGTACAAAAATGCATGGCTTCGCAAATTCTAGTCTTTATATTATAACGCAGCTGTTGATCTATCCCTGTATCCACATTACCAAGATAAAAATCTTCATCCCCCACAAGTGATGAGCAGGCATAAATATCACCTTGAGCATCAACGAATGCGGCTTCGCCGTTCATGGCATAACAATGCCCAAAATTATAGTTTCCGCCCTTTTGCAAAACCTTAACACGCTCAATTTGCGAAAAATAAATAGGTAAATGCAGCGCTATTTTCATTTTTTCTGCCAAACAATATGCTTCTTCAATGCCTTTTTTTACGTCTTCCGCTGCAGGAGGCTTTAGCTTTGCTCCACGTCCTTGTCCACGCAATAAATCAATACCAATTCTCCTTACATTCCCTAAATAATAAGCCATTTCAACAACACTAACTAAATCTTGAACATTAGTATCTGTAACAACGCAGGTAATTCCCATAGCAATATTATTACGTTTTAAAATATCGATGCCCTTTAGAACTGCATTCGTGGTACCTTCTCCATTAGGGAATTTACGTAATTTATTATTTACACCCGGACGTCCGTCTAAACTAACTCCTATAGCTATTTTGTGTGCAAATAAAAATTTTGCAATCTCGTCAGTAATTAAGGACCCATTAGTTTGAATCTGTAAAATAGCAGGGAGCTTTTTTTCTTCTACATAGGCAGTTATTTCTTTTATACAGGCAAAATTCAATAAAGGTTCGCCGCCACTTAGCTGCAAAGTAAAAGTATCCCCATCGGCAGCAGCTAAGTCTATAGCTTTTTTGGCCGTTTCCGCAGTCATCATTTCCCTATTGTGTTCAGAGGCATAGCAATATTCACAGGCAAAATTGCACTTTCCCGTTAAACTTAATATTAACATTTTAATTTTATGCATCGCCACGTTCTTCTAATTCTCCTTCGATAGAAAGATATATTTTTTGCAGCTGTGACTTGGTTTCAGGCTTAGCTGCCCACAATCCTCTTTGTTCTGCTTCTAACAAAACCTCTGCAATACGTTGTAAGGCATAGGGATTCATTTCTTTCATCCATTTTTGCACCTTCGGATCGAAAGCGTACTTTTCCGCATATTTTTCATACATCCAATCTTCCATAACACTGCTGGTAGCATCCCACTGATAACTATGAGCCACATAATTTGCCAAATCCGCCGCGCCTTTATAACCATGTTTCATCATGCCTTCAATAAATTTAGGATTAATGGCTTCTGCTCTAAATATTCTTTTTGTTTCTTCCTGTACGCTGCGCAATATAACTTTAGATCGGTCTGTGGTATCCCCGCAATAGGATCTTGGAGCACTCCCCTTAATACTTCTTACAGCCGCAATCATACCGCCATGATAAGCGTTATAGTCGTCTGAACTTAACATATTTGTTTCCACATTATCCTCGTTTTTAATCGTAATATCCAAACTGCCCATGCGTTTACGGAAACGCTCCGGCATGAACTTGCCTCTGGTCTTACCACCATAGGCATGCCCACCCCAACGCACATAAACATCGGCAATATCACCAATGTTCTCCCAATTTTTTGTCTCTAAAAGAGCTGCAACACCTGCACCATAAACACCCAATTCATCTCCAAAAACTCTAAAACCAACTTCTTGCCAGGCTTCTTCGTGAGAAATCCCTTGCTCTTCCAGTTCTTTTGCTTCTTCTAAAAAATGCTTGCGCACAAAGTTCAAATCTGTTGGCTCATCTTGCTCTGCTACTAGACGCACAGCTCTATCCAACCACTCAATAGCCCCTGGCATACTATCTCTGAACAACCCACTTATTCTGGCCGTCACATCTACACGCGGTCTTTTTAATTCCTCTAAACTAATTATTTCTATGCCGGTTACTCTTCTGCTGCTCTTTTGCCAAATAGGCCGTACACCCAATAGGTACATAAATTCTGCCAAGCACTGGCCATGGCTGCGCATATTAGCACCGGACCATAATACAATACCTACACTCTCAGGATAATGCCCTTCCTCTTCAATAAAACGATTAATAACCTGATTGCTTAATTCCACGCCAAGCTCCCAAGCCGTAGGCGTTGGTAAATTTCTGGGATCCACGCCATAAAAATTACGTCCCGTTGGCAAAATATCCGCACCACCGGAAGTTGGCGCGCCTGCAGGTCCCGGTTCTACGTATTCACCATCCAATGCCCGCAGAAGATTTGTAGATTCCTGCACCGTCTTTTCTAAATTAGGCACCAATGTAGTACAAACATAATTACATATCTTGCGTATCTTTTCGCATATATTTTCAGAAGCATTAGCTAATAATGGTAATTGCATAACTGGTTCTATGCCCCAAACAGTAAATCCCGTTTTAGCTAGTTCTGTCAAAACAGCAATGCCATCTTGCCTGATTTTATCTGTAAGAGCACTATAGGTCATACTACCATCTTCTAAGAGTTTGCCACCGTTTTCAGCCAGTTCATAATAATCAAACCCATAATTTGCAGACAAGGTTTGTGTTAAAGAAGGTACTTCACCGTTATCCATGCGCAGCAACGCTAATAAATACTCTATTTGCATCTCCCCTGCAGGCGGCGCACCTAAAATATGTAACCCATTATGAATTTGCATATTTTTAATATCGGTCAAATAGGTATGCAGTTGCATAGTATAATCATCAAAGTCTTGATTAGGGCTGACTTCGGCCGCCAAGTTTGCTTCTGTAGCTTTAGCTATAATTAATGCTTGTATTTTATCTAAACTTTCCTGCTTATTCGTTTTAAAATGAGCGTACTCTTCCAATAACTTTTCTAATTCTTCTAACTCGTCATACATGCCTGAATGTGTCATAGGTGCCGGCAAATGACCTATTAAGCAAGAAGCCCCGCGCCGTTTAGCCTGAATACCTTCACCTACGATGCTTATTAAGTAGGGATAAATATTTGGCAAATCGCCCAAAGCTAAGTCAGGATAGCAGGTACAATCCAATCCTGCGTTTTTACCCGGAAGCCATTCCAAAGAACCATGAGTACCCACATGTACTACAGCGTCAGCCTTCCAAATGTCTCTCACCCAATGATAATAGCCTAAGTAGTGATGGGTAGGTGCGCAAAATGGAGAGTGTAGAATCTTATCAGGGTCTTCTCCAAAACCGCGAGGTGGCTGTACCGTTACAAATACATTGCCCTTCAAGGTCCCCGGTACCAAAAGGTTATCATCGTAAACAAAAATATTTCCCGGAGCTTCTCCCCAATCCTTTACCAACTGGTCTTTATTTTGCTCAGGTAATGCATTAAAAAACATTTTATATTCAGCCGACGTCATTTTCTGTGCATTGGCAATTTGTTTCTCCGTGATATATTTCCTATCATTTGTAGCATTATTAATTAATTCTTCCATAAATGCCTTACCATCTGCCGGGATACTGTCTACAACATAACCATGTTCTTGCATGCTGGCAAGCACAAGACGAATGCTCTCCGGTGTATCCAAACCAACGGCACTGCCTATATTAGAATTTTTAGCAGGGAAATTATGAAAAACAATAGCAATTTTTTTCTCGCTGTTTGGTTTTCTACGTAGAACTGTCCATTTTTTGGCCTTACTCACCAAACGGTTAATCCGCTCAAAAATTGGTGTGTACTGCAAGTTTCCATCAATATCTCTGCTTTTAGCGGCGATAGGTACGGAATGAAGGGCCCCATCAAATTCCGGCAGCGTTATACTAATAGAAATTTCCATGGCATTCATGCCTTCAAGATTTTTCTTACATTCATCGTACTCCGCCAATACCGTATATGCCTGCAATACAGGTACATTCCACTCTCTTAGATAATCTAAAGTCATGGAGCGTGCCACCGTAAGTGAAAATTTCATTGTATTAATATAAACGTCTACTAGAGGTTTTCCCCCCCGGCAGAAGTATTTATTAAAAATATCTACTAGACTAAGCATTCCCAATTCTGTAGAAGGCATGCCATTAGTAAATACACAAATTACATTCATTCCTTGCTTCTCAATTTCACGAATAAGCTGTCCTTGATATTCTAAGTCTTCCCAAATCCAGTCCTCCCGATAAAATGTTACACCGATAGTAGGCCTGTCTTTCTTACAAAAATTCTTATAGTAGCTTTCCACATCTTCATACACTTTAGGAGCTCTGGGATGATATATACCTGCCCAAAATTGTGGGTTAGGCTCGTCAAACTCATCGCCACTACCACAAAAATGACTATCTAGCCACAGCCATAAATTTTTATAATTTGCTAATCCACCATAAAAAAGGTATTTTTTCAAAAACAAAATTTCTTCTTGAGAAAATCCATAATTTTTATTTTCCCCATCACCATCAGCCATTATTAAAAGACTAGTAATTTTTTTTCGTTCTAAATATGCAGCGACTTTGCGTAAAAATGGAGTATCCATTCCCGTTCCCATCCATTTCACTACAACTACGTCGTATTTACTTAGAGTTTTTTCCCATTCTACTCCCCAAGGCGTTCCCTCATTAATTTGCCGACACAGACAATCTTTTGATAAAATACCTTGTTCCACAAGTTTTTCTTTAGCCCTGTTCATCATATAAAAGTTTCTTTCAATATTAGTTAAAAACAGTATTTTTCCCATTATTGTCTCCTTTCAATTTTTCATTAGCATTATATTTATGTTGGGTTTTTAATACGGCGCAAAAGATACAAGAAGTATGGCGTACCTAAAAGAGCTGTCATAATTCCCACTCTTACTTCTGCCGGTGGTATAACTAACCTGCCTAAGGTATCGCAAAGCACAAGAAATATAGCTCCGGCTAAGGCACTGGCCGGTAATAGCACTCTGTGATCAGGGCCTATTAACATGCGCATCATATGTGGCACTACAAGTCCTACAAACCCAATATTCCCGCTTACGCATACTGCCGTGGCAGTTGTCATCGCCGCTACAAAAAGTAAAAACAATCTAAAAGGCACTACTGCCATTCCTACTGCCTTGGCCTCTGTTTCACCCAACACCAAAACATTTAAATGTCTTGCTAAAAGTAACATGATGAAAATACCTAAAACTATTGGTCCCAAAGCTAAATAAACATGTTCCCAGCGCCGATAATCTAAGCCGCCAACCATCCAAAATAAATATTGCTGCAATTTCTGTTCATTCATAAAAGTTAATATTCCTGAAGTCAACGCCCCTAGAAGCATACTTACAGCAACACCTGAAAGTAATAATGTCATAACCGGTATTTTCCCATGCCTCATAGCTAGAAAAACAGTAATAGAAACAGCACAAATCGCTCCCACAAAAGCAAACATAGGCATATAGAACATACTCTGTGCAGAAACGCCCAGAGCAATAGAAACTACGGCCCCTGTAGCTGCGCCTGAGGAAACCCCTACTATTCCGGGATCTGCCAGAGGATTACTAAATACTCCCTGCATTACTGCGCCAGCAACACCTAAGGCCGCACCTACCAGAACTCCCACCAAAGTTCTGGGCATGCGAATGAACCAGAGCACTGCTTTTTGTTCCTGCGTAAACTCAGGCTGCCAATTTCCCGGTAACCCCAATTGCTCAGCAACTACTGAAAGTGTGCTATGAAGCGGAATATCAATCTGACCCCATGCTAGAGATATACACATAACAATAAGCAATAATCCTATCAGTAATACAATTACCTTAACGGCATTTTTTCTCATTAATATTTCCCCTTTTTAGAAACATTCAGGATATACGGCCTTCGCAAAAGCCCTAATACTTTCCACTATATGTTGTGAAGCTACGTTGCGATAATTCTCACCAATGGCTATAACTTTGTTATCCTTAATAGCTTTTACATTCTTAAAAGCCGGATCTGTGAGTATCTCCTGCTTATATTTTTCTACATTATTATCCTCATGTCCAAAATTCCATGCCGGGATAAAAAATACATCCGGGTTCTTTTCTACTACCTGTTCTTTAGAAATATTATTACTGCCAATGCCCATACCTAATTCAGCCGCGCCATTTCTAATATGTGCCATTTTTAGCATTTCATCCACCAAATTACCCTTACGACCGGAAACTCCTCCAAAGTAAAAAAGCATGGCTACCTTTTGTTTGGAAGTCGTTATACGTGATAAATGTTTTTCCGTTTCCGCTAAATCACTATCCATTTTTTTTAATATTTCCTGCCCTCTGCCTGCTTCTTGGACAAGGTTAGCTATTCCCATAATTTTTTCTTTCATTTGCTCATAAGTTTTAGGACTTCTGGCAATATAAACAGGTATACCCATATCTCTCAGGGATTTAACTAACCCCGGTGCTGTAGCAGTCGAAGCTAATACTAAATCCGGTTTTAATTTTAAAACTGCTTCAACATTTTCGCTAGAACGTTTTTTTACCGCCCGTAATTGCTCCTTATTTAAAAAAGACAACTGAGGGTCATCAGCCCAATGACTAAAGGCCGCTATTGTTTTTAAATCTACTAACTCGGCTAGTATTTCATCCGTACCATAAGTTAACGAAACTATACGTTGTGGCTTCCTCTGCAAAGTAACACTAGCTCCGCTATCATCCAATACAGTATAGGTATTAGTTAAATTTTTCTCTGTATTTTTTTCCACGCTGCAACCACTTATAAAAAAACACAGCAGTGCTAAAAACAAAATAATTTTTCTCATAACTTCATCTGTTAACTTTCATGGCGATGCTGCCATTCCACAATCTTTGCAACATATGTGCTGCTCCCCTAAAACCCATAAATGGCTCCGAAGTTATAAGCAGTTCATCAACAATAGGATAGGAAATATTGCAGATTTGCACGTTTTCAGCGTGTTTATTCCGTTGCAAAATTACAGTTTCGCTGCTGCTTCCCATTAGTAATCCCCTATTAAAGCTCATAAGTGCGGTCTCTACTTCTTTCATATTCTCTGCAGGAAGCAAAATTTCATCTATTTCCCTAGAGTTCTTCTTATTAATCGGCACGTCCTGCAAAATTGCCGTAAGTTTACCTGTATCAACCCATTCTCTACGCAAAGCCTCAGCTAACGAAAATGCCATGGTTGACGGTCCTGAAACTATTATATTATCATACCACAGCTCACCCCAAACTAGGCGCATTTCATTAGTTGCAGCAAAAAGCTTATTGCGGTATTTTTCCACTTCTTCAGATATTTCTTGTTTCAATGTATATCCCGGTAAGGCTTTTAACCAATTCAAAGTTCCTTCTAAGCCATATGGCACTCCGTTGCTCACATAGGGCATTGCATATTCTTCCTGCAAAAATTTTGCTATGTCCAGTCCCAATTCTTCGTGCATAACCAAATTGAACTCCGCAGCAGATAAATTCATTATTTCTTCTACTGTAGCGCCATCACCTAAACAAACCCCTATTTCATACCCTGCCATAACAAGGATTCTTTTAACTTCTGCCAAATCATTATCATCATTAAGATAACCTAAACTCATTCCTAAAATATTTACACGGCCAACTCGCTTGGGTACTTTTTTGCTTGGTATTAGCTCTTGCAAGCACTTAACTCCTACCAAACTATAACCTCTGCAAAATGTTCCTAATAAACCGCCGCTATCAAAACAAACTACAGGGCAGGGCATTTTTGCTTTGCGGGCAATACCTGCAATATCGTCACCAATAAGACTTACCGAACAACTATTTTCAATGAGCATAATAGACGCGGCAGAGTTTTTTTTGCGCAATTCCAATTCATCCAATAAAAATTGCTCTGTTCCATAAATCACGGAATTATTATCAGGCTGAGTGCCATGATAGAATTTACCAATATCTGACTTTGCTCTTTCTAAATAACGCAAGGCATAAAAATAACACCACAAAGGTCCATTATTTATAATCTCTGCTCCCGGAATTCCAGCAAAAAATGCTGCCGCCCCCGTTAAAGCGCAGGTATTGACACGGTTGCAAATATTACCCCATTGTTCTGCCTTAGCCATAAACAATGCCTCCCTTATCACCATGTCTATAAGCGATTTTTATAATATTTTTTATTAACTTTATCATACCCGTAACACCAACTGTTGGCAACATAGGTAAAAACAATTGTCTGGCATTATAGGCCTCTAGTTCATGAGTTGTCAAAATAATATCTGCGGCTTCTACTACTTTCGCACCCTCTAATTGATTAAAAATATTAATATTTGTGCAGCTTTTTATTGCTTGTTCCATACTAGCTCTGTCCTTGGGCATATAGCTATCTAGAAGAACAATGCCAAGCTGATTAATTTCAATTAATTTCAGTATCTCCATAACCCACTCCGGCCTAAAGTATTCTAGTTGTCTACCAATACATACAGCTACCTTTTTGCCGCGCAATTTTTCTTTAGCGTCTACTAAAACTCTCTCAAGCCGTTCTTTCTGTTCGGCTATTGCCTTTTGGGCAGACTCTTCTTTATGCAGCTTTCTTCCCAAGTCGGCAAGCCATTCCCTCGTTCCCTGCCATCCTAAAGGATATACCCCGCCATAATAAGGAATTGCGAATTTTTCTTCCAACTTTTTTGCTATCTTTAGCAGTGAGTCATTTGCCTGAGTTCGCCCTCCTAAAACTACGCTGAGAGCTGCCGTTGTAACTTGATTCATATCATCATAAGCTACATATCCGGGAAATTGTCCAATTACCTGCAAATCAAAATAGGCCAGCAAACGTTTTACTTCTACGGCATATTCCCCATTGGGGCCACCGTTATCTCCCAATAAAATAACGCTATCTTGAACCTTGGGTAAGCCTCCGACCAAAAACCGCTCTACCAAGGCTTCCGCTACTCCATAATAACCCGCATAATACTCTCCATCCAAAAAACCATAACAAGGTAAGGTAATAATTGGTAAATTATGTTTTTCTTCTGCGCCCGCAGCAACAGCTGCCACGTCATCACCGATAACGCCAACTACGCAAGAATTAGCAATAACGATGTATTGTGGCTTATAGCGCTTTACTACAAAGTCTAAACAATTTTCCAATTGCTTAGCTCCACCAAATATTGAATGTTTTTCTGTAAGCATAGTAGAAATAAGAGGGGCCGTATATCCATAAGGCTCTCTTTCTCCCCTAGCGATACCACGAAAATGAGCATTAATATCCATAGTATGTGCAACATGAGCACAGGCCTTAGGGCTATGAAAAACAACAACAGCGCCTTTACTATATCCTACCGCTCGCCAGACTCCTGGCATACTGCAGCTGCAGCTACGCTTTTTGATGATAAATCTTTTGGTTTTAATCGGCATACTTAGAAATCAGCTCCTCAAGCTCCTCAAATGTCATAGGCGTTGGTACTGTTAATTTTTGGTTATTTTCTATATCCTCTGCAAGTCGGCGATACACTTCTGCCTGATTAGACGTAGGCGCAAACTCTATTACCGTCTGTCTTTTATTTTCTGCTTGGTTCACAATTATATCTCTAGGAATAAAGGCAATGAGATTTGTATTTAGCCGTGCTGCAAATTCCTTTAATAATTTCTCTTCATTGACTGTGTTACGGCTATTGCCAATAATACCTCCAAGCCTTGCTTTCCCGCGGCCGGCAAAACGACAGATGCCCTTTGCAATATTATTAGCAGCATACAGTGACATTAATTCTCCTGATGATACAATGTAAATATCTGTAGCGTAACCCTCGCGAATAGGTACGGCAAACCCACCACAGACAACATCACCTAAAACATCATACAATACCAAGGAATCTTCCGGAATAACGTTAAGAGCATTTAGTTTTTCCAAAGCAACAATAATACCCCTACCTGCGCAACCAACCCCTGGTTCCGGTCCACCGGCTTCTACGCACTTAATACCATTAAACCCCTCATGCACTATTTGTTCAGCCGTTACTTCACCGTCTTCGCTATCGCGCACCGTATCCAGCACAGTCTGCTTACAGATATGGCCTAAAAGTAAACGAGTCGAATCATTTTTAGGATCACACCCAATTTGGCATACTTTGTGCCCTTTTTGACTAAAAGCAGCTGAAACATTTGCCGCCGTAGTAGATTTACCAATACCACCCTTGCCATAAAAAGCAATTTTCATATACTTATCCCCTTCTCACCAGCCAAATCAACCAATAAAAAACCATCTCTCTAAAGAAAGATGGTTGAATATTGTGTCCTAAGAGCCGGTGTTCAAGACACGACTCACACAAAATTCTCTCCCCGTCTCTCGCAGGTTGTAAGTTTGGCAACAACTTCACTCTATATTTGGGTGTTTTTTGCCAATTCTCAAGAATTTTTATAAAAGCAGCTATTCTGGCTTTGGGTTCGTCAATTTCTATCACTTAAATTAAGCGATTTTATGAGACTACTTACCATTACAGTGGCGTGACCGCGTCGGATTTACACCGACTTATCTTTTATGCTCCTTAGAGCGCTTTTATCCAATATTAAATTTATCTCTTAAATTATATTCATTCCTATTAAGCAAGTCAATATATTTCAAAAAAAAGAAACCGGTTATCTAGTGTTAACCGGTTTCTTAAATGTTTACATTCTAGAAATTATATTCCATAC
>JAAYAE010000128.1 GCA_012719555.1 Acholeplasmataceae bacterium
CTATTACAGTAAGTGCTACATAAAGTCTAAATTCTGTATCTTTAAATAAATGGCTTATGCCTTCCCTGTAGGCTTTAAAATAAAGCACATGATTTCCACCTGCCACAAACATACATACGAGCACAATTAAATTAATAGTTGTACTATTAAAATGTCCCAAACCATCATTGTAAATAGAAAATCCACCTGTAGAAACAATAGACATGGCATGATTAATCGCCTCAAAAAAGTTCATGCCTGCTAATAAGAGCAATATTGTTATAAAAAAAGTAAACCCCGAATAAAAATAAAAAAGCAATTTAATTGTTTCTGTAATACGTGGTAATAAGCGTTCAGCGGATTCTCCATGTAATTCGCCTGTAAATAACTGCAAGGCTTCTCTGCCAATCTGAGGTACCATTGTAATAAAAACCATGATAATTCCAAGTCCACCTAACCATTGGGTCAAGCTTCTCCACAAGAGCAATTCTTTTGGCAAAAGGCTCAAATCACCGAGCACAGAAGCTCCTGTAGTAGTAAACCCCGAAACGCTCTCAAATAAGGCATCTATGAAAGTGAAACCTGTCAACCAAAAAGGCAGCATACCTATAATACAAACAAAAATAAACGCACCACTAATGACCAGCATACCCTCACGTATAGATAATCTACCTTTATAAGGGTTTTTTCCACGTGTCAGAACTGCGCCTATAACAACAGAAATAAGAACCGGTATGCCGAATTCTGCAATCCGATTCTCATTTGTAAATAGTGTCATTAACAGAGGAAATAGCATGTATCCGGTAAAAATAAAAATAATTTCACCCCATAGATACATTACCAACCGCTTATTCATATTGTTCCCCTGCCTTCAAATATTGGCATAATACGTTTTACAGCCTCAGCCTGTACAAATACTACGACTCTATCATTAGGATAAATAACGCTGGTACCGCTAGGAACAACAACATCATTATCATGTACTATGGCGCAAACCAAACACTCCTTTGGTAAATTGGCTTTCATTAATTCTTTGCCAACAATAGCGCAGTCTTCCGTAATGATAATTTCCATTGCTTCAACTTTTGCTCCTTCCAAAAGTGAAACAGATACAACGCCGCCTTTGCGCACAAAACGTAAAATTTCTCCAGCACTAAGAAACCGTGAGGACAATACTATATCTACCCCTACTTTTTCCATAAGGCTTACGTACTCGGTCCGGGCTACCCTGACAATTGTCTTTTGTGCCCCTAAATGTTTTGCCAAAAGCGCCAGCATTAAATTCAATTTATCATCTTCGGTAAGACAAATAACCATATCCGATTCGGCAATACCTTCTTCAGTAAGAAGATCAATATCTGTTCCATCACCGCACAAAGCAAGCCCACGTTCCAATTTCTGTGCCACAAGCTGACAGCGTTCACGATTTTTGTCAATAACCTTTACGAAAAGTCCCTGCTTCTCCAGTAATGGAGCTAAAAAACGCCCTGTACGGCCTGCGCCTATAATAAGCACTCTCTCTATCTTGGTAAGAGTATTAGAAAACCTTTTCTCAAAGTCACTAATAACATCTTTGCTGCCTACAAAATAGACATTATCATGGGCTTGAAATCTATCATCTCCATGAGGTATGATCATCTGATGATTACGGAAAATCATAGCTGCCAATATTTGCTTAGGCAGGTCAACTTCGCTTAAGGTTTTACCCACAAAAGAAGATTTATCATTCAGTTTAGTTTCAAACATACGAACTTTGCCTTCAGCAAAATCCTCTACATCCAAGGCCGATGGCGTCATAATAATCCTGTTTATTTCTATTGCGGTTAATTGCTCAGGATTGATAATAAGGTCTATCCCCATACCGGTATGCAAAAACTCACCGGCCTTTTGAGTATAGTCAGTATTCCTAATTCGTGCTATTGTATGTTTGACGCCGTTCTTTTTAGCCAACATACAAGCGACCATATTGACTTCATCATTATCAGTAGTTGCTAATACCACATCTGCATCATGGACAAAAGGGTCAACCATAGTAAGAGGGCTAGCACCATTAGCACCAATAGTTAAGACATCTAGATTGTCTTTGACCACCTGCCTTCTTACCTCATCTTGTTCAACTACCACAACATCATATTGTTCCTGTGCCAAAAGCTGGGCAACACTATATCCTAGTTTCCCGGCTCCTATAATCACGATACGCAAAACAGCCTCCCCTTTCGTAAAAACCTCCATAATTTGCTCATATTATAACATAATATTGGTATTAAATATTGCCAATAACCATTTACTTCTCTAATGCTGTAATATTTTTAGCAGAACTTTCCTTAAATTGCTGTTCTTGTGTTATAATATAATGTGTTTTATATCAAATACAATAGGGGTTAATAACAATGACAAATAAAAATACACGTAACCATCGAGAAGATACTTCTTCTAGCGCTAAACTTAAAAAAAAGAGGTCTATTATGGGAGCAGTTTTTTCAGCTTTTATTGCATTAGTAATGGTAGGACTGATATCTATTGCCAGCTTCTTCGGCTTGGCTAAATTTACCACTAACACAATTTTAGCCAAAGATATTGTTCAGCCTGCTTCTTCACAGTTTTTCGATGTCAATGGTGACCTATTGACCACTACTGACTCTGAAGAGGATCGTTTGCCTGTAAGTTTTAAAAAAGTACCCAAAAATCTGCAAAATGCCTTTTTAGCGGCAGAAGATATCCGTTTTTATGAGCATGGAGGAATAGATTACAAGGGTATAGTGCGTGCTTTATTTAGCAATATTTTTTATGGCGAAATACAAGGTGGCAGTACCATAACCCAGCAATTAGCCAAAAATTTCTTTTTGACTCCGGAACGAACCTTGACGCGTAAGGTACATGAAGCATTTATTGCCTTACAATTAGAACAAAAATATACAAAACAGGAAATTTTTGAAATGTACTTAAATCAAATTTATTTCGGCCGTGGTGCCTATGGTGTTGAAAGCGCCGCTAATACCTATTTTGGTAAACATGTAGAAGATTTGTCTTTAGCAGAATGTGCCATGTTAGCAGGTATTCCTAAAAGCCCAAACTATTACTCTCCTATTAATAATCCCAAAGCAGGAGCTGAACGACAAAAAGTTGTTTTGGAACAAATGGCAAAATATAATTTCATTACAAAAGATCAGATGAATAAAGCCATTAATCAAAAATTAGTTTACAAAAACATCGTAACTGACTTAGGCTCTAAAAAGTATTTTATAAACTATTGCATTCAGCTATTAATCGATCAATATGGACCTGATGCAGTATACAAGCAAGGAATGAAAGTTTATACCACCTTAGATCCTGATATGCAAAAAGCTGCAGAAAAAGCTGTTAAGCTGACACCAAATTTCTACACAGACAAATCTAAATTGGTGCAGCCACAGTCTGCTTTGGTGGCAGTTGACCCGCAAACC
Organism: Acholeplasmataceae bacterium; assembly: GCA_012719555.1. Classification (GTDB taxonomy): domain Bacteria; phylum Bacillota; class Negativicutes; order Acidaminococcales; family Acidaminococcaceae; genus JAAYAE01. Next base: position 3,423 of record JAAYAE010000128.1, read on the forward strand.
GGATATATTAAGGCTATGATTGGCGGCCGTGGCAACGACCAGTTCAATCGTGCCGTATTGGCCGAAAGACAACCGGGTTCCGCCTTTAAGCCTTTTGTTTATTTAAACGCTTTAGAGCACGGAGCTACTCCTAATACTCAAATTGAGGATAAAGAAATAGTCGGCGACTGGAATCCTCACAATTATGATAACCGTTGGCATGGTATTGTTACTATGCGTACGGCTCTAATTCATTCTTACAATATTCCTGCCATTAAAACTGCTATTAAATATGGTACAAAAGATGTTGTATCCTTAGCCAAAAGATTTGGTATTACTACCTTGGTGGAAGATGGCCCTAACACCGATGCAAATCCTGCTATGGCTTTGGGAGGGCTAACCCATGGAGTTACTCCTCTGGAAATGGCCGGAGCTTATGCTGCCATGGCCAACATGGGTGTGTATAATAAACCTGTGGCTATTACAAAAGTAGTAGACAGAAACGGCAAAGTTCTTTATCAACATAAAGCCAATCCAGTAAGAGTGTGTAAAGCAAGTAATGCCTATATGCTTGTAGATATGATGCGCGATGTAATGACCAAAGGATCCGGTACCGGTGCCGCAATCAGTAGACCTGCTGCCGGTAAAACCGGTACCACCAGCGAATGGAAAGATGCCTGGTTTGTAGGTTTCACTCCTGATTTATCTGCTGCTGTCTGGATTGGTGACGATAATAATGATAGCCTGGGTGAAATGACAGGAGCCGATGAACCAGCTTCCATATGGCGTGTTTTTATGTCCTCCGCCCTTTCCGATATTCCTGCCAGCAACTTTGTTAAACCAAGTGGCTTTAGTATGCCTGAGCAAGTTCCTGATGCCGCTAAAAAAGATGAAAATGCTGATAAGACAAAAGATAAAAATGCTGATAAAAAACCTGCTGCAGGCAAGGATATTAATTCCGGTAAATTGCCTGGAGAATCCGCAGGTGGTTCTTCTTCTACTCCGCCCAAACCTCCTTCTCGAAAAACTGCCGGCCCTTATGTACCTGCAGAACAAAGTCCAATAGTATCCAATAAACCTACTCCATAATATTAAAAATTAAAACACCCGTTACTAAAAAAAATATTAGTAACGGGTGTTTTTTATGGTATAATTAGCTAATGAATACTGTATACAAAGGAGGACACTATGAATAAGAATCCAATTAAAATCGTAGAAACAGTCCTGCGCGATGGGCACCAGTCACTAGCTGCAACTCGCATGCGCACTAGTGATATGATTCCTGTATTGCGTGAAATGGACAATATTGGCTATTACGCATTAGAAGCCTGGGGCGGAGCAACTTTTGACGCATGCCTGCGATTTCTCGATGAAGATCCTTGGGAACGCTTGCGTACTATTAAGAAATACGTTAGAAAAACTCCTTTACAAATGCTTTTACGTGGTCAAAACATCTTAGGTTATAATCATTATGCCGATGACGTTGTTCGTGAATTCGTATTCCGTTCTGTCGACAACGGTATTGATATTATCCGTATTTTTGATGCTCTAAATGATGTCCGTAACTTGGAATGTGCCATGAAAGCAACTAAAGACGCAGGTGCGCATGCTCAAGGCGCTATAGTCTATACTATAAGTCCCTATCACAAGAATGAAGATTTTTTACGTGTGGCCCAAGATCTTATTGATATGGGTGCTGATTCCATCTGTATTAAAGATATGGCCGGACTACTTTCTCCCTATGCGGCTTACGATTTAGTAAAAACACTCAAAGAAAAAACTTCAGTTCCAATTAATGTCCATTCCCACTGTACAAGTGCCATGGCCTCTATGACTTATCTTAAAGCTATTGAAGCCGGAGCAGATATTATTGACACTGCTATATCTCCATTCTCAAGAAGTACCAGTCAACCGGCTACTGAGCCTTTTGTCTACACCCTTGCCGGTCGTGAGCGCGACACTGGCATTGATTTACAAAAATTACACTCATTAGCAGATTATTTTAACATTGTGAAGCTAGATTTGGCTAAAACATTTAATTTAAATACTGATATTCCCGTAGATCCAAAAGTTTTAACTTTCCAAATTCCAGGAGGTATGCTTTCCAATTTATTGCGTCAGATGAAAGAACAAGGCGCCGAGGATAAATATCCCGAATTGTTAAAAGAAATGCCTAAAGTCCGTGCAGAACTTGGTTATCCGCCTTTGGTTACACCAACTAGCCAAAGTGTAGGGTCTATGGCTGCTCTAAACGTTACTTTAGGTAGATATAAAATGATTCCCAAAGAAGTTAAAGATTTGGTGCGTGGCAAGTATGGTCATACTCCCGGTCCAATTGATCCAATTATTAAAAAAATGATTATGGGTGATGAAGAACCTATTGGTCACAGACCTGCCGATGACATTCCACCACAAATGGAAAAAATGGCGAAAAATTTGGCCGAAGCAGGATATCCTAATGCTACAAAGGAAGATATCCTTTCTTATGCCCTATTCCCTGACGTTGCTTTGACGTATTTTGGCAAACACCGGTGTGAAAATCCAGTATGTCCTAAAAACTGCAAATAGAATAAGAAAAAAGGACCATTGCTTATATCTAAGTATAAGCAATGGTCCTTTGTATTATAAAAGTTCTTTGAATATTGAATGCCCTATAAATTCTCTCATTATGGAATTGTTAGGAATTGCTTCATCATTAATTGATAACACATGCCTTAACATTGATAATAATCTTTCTGCAACAACATGTTCAGGAACATCTTTGGGAATGGCAAGCAATAATGGTTCCGCATATTTCTTAAACACCGCAAATTCATAAATTAAAGTGGTGTTAAACATAACATCAGCCTCTTCTGAAAAAGGAAATATATATTTTTCCTCACCTTCGCGCACACTTGGCCAAACCTGCAAGGTACCCAAAGCATCACGAGAACGGAACTGAGAATCCCTTACTATGCGGCGCATAAGTCTCATATCGGTAGTTTGAATACGATTGTAGTCATCAAAAGATAACGGCGTTAACGCACTAATATAAATTTTTATTTTATTTTCAGCAGGCACAACAGAGGAAAGTTTTTCATTCAAACCATGGATGCCTTCTACAACCAAAACACCATTTTCTCCTAAATTTGCCTCTTGTCCTCTAAACTCTCGGACTCCTGTTCCAAAATTATAACGAGGCAGTTTAACGGTAGCCCCAGCTAAAAGAGCGCTTAAATGATCGTGAAAAAGATCTAAATCCAAAGCATCCAAACATTCAAAATCGTACTCACCATTAGCTTTACGAGGTGTATGTATACGTTCTTTAAAATAATTATCCAAAGAAAGCGGCATCGGTTTTAACCCATTAACACGCATCTGTACACTAAGACGCTGGGCGAAAGTAGTTTTGCCTGATGATGATGGCCCAGCTATAAGTATTAAACGGATATGGCTTCCTGTTTTAGCAATTTTGTCAGCAATATGGGCTATTTTTTTCTCATGCAAGGCCTCTGCAATTTGAATAATTTCCCGGTCTTTTCCTGTTTTTATAAATTTATTCAAGGCAGTAACTGTGGAACAGCCTATAGTTTTACCCCACTCCTCGGTCTCATCATAAACTAGAGCAAGCTTGGCTTGGTCAATAAAATTAGGCAAAGTATCATAGTCGTCCCTATTAGGATACTGTAACATAATACCGTTTTTGTAATTTAAAAGACCAAAAGAGCGCAAATATCCCAAATGCGGAAACATGGAACCAAAGAAGTATTTTTTTTCATCTTTTAAGCTATAAATAGCAACTACAGTTTCATCATCTAAGGCATCAAGCAATGGTGCTGTGTCCTCATAAAAACGAGGAGTTATTAATTTTTCTGCTTCTGCTTTAGAAATCCTTGTATAAACTACAGGTTCATGTTCATCAATCATTTTCTGCATGTAAGTGCTTATATCGGCTAAGTCATATTTACTAAGGTAAATACCATTTTTAATATCACAAAAAAGGGCATACCCCATAGTGTTTTTAACTTCAATTTGCACCTCAGGACGAGTATGGTGTAGTGCTACTAAAAATGCGTAAAGAAGAGTTCTAACATATACATTCTGTCCCTCTGTACTATTCATTTCTATAAATCCTACACAACAATCCTTAGTAAGCGGTTTTTGCAAATCTTTGCCATCGCCATCGACTATTCCCTCAACAATAGTAGTTTTATACAGGTATTGAAAGTCCGCCGCCATTTCTAGTAATGTAGTTCCCTTTTTATATTGTTTTATCTTACCATCAGGGCAAGTAATAGCGAGCATAGCTACCTCCACTAAATTTTCAATCACCTATTTACTTTTATTATAAGGGAGACCCTGCCACTTTTTTAAAGGGGAGTGATTGATTTTATTTTTCTACAAAATCCATTGCTGCTTTAATCTTGGCCGGCATACCAGTAATTTTTTTCAAAGGTACTGCGCATAAAGCTATACGTACTCCTGCAGCCAAAGGCACCGCATAAATATTAACTTCATGCAATTTATCACAAATAGCTGCAGGATCCTTGGCCGGAATTGAAAGGAAAAAGCCTGCAATATATGGTAACATCTTAAGCCCGCATTCCTGTGCCTCTTTTGTAAACAAATCAGCACGTGCTTTAATCATCTTATAGTAAAAATCTCTTTCACTTTCTACTGCGGATAAAAGACTAGGATTATTATAAACCGTAGCCAAGGTCTTCATGGCAGGACGATTAATATTAGACCAAGTTGCACGGCTTGTATATTGGTTAATATCAGCAAATTCTTGAATTACATCAGCATTAGAGGACAAACCGATCATAGCTCCGGTTCTCTGTCCATACATGGTAAACCCTTTGGACATGCTGTAAGCAACTATAGTCAATATATTTTCCGGAAGATTAGAAAGTTTTCTAAAGAACTTACGTACCTCTTCTTTTTCACCGGCATAATCAATATAAGCAATGTCTAGTAACAAAATTGCTGTTTTATCGGTCCCTGCAGTTGCTTCTTTTAGGCAATCAATAACACCTTCTATATCACTATCAGTTAAACTGTAACCGGTAGGATTATGAGCAGGTGTATTAATAACCAATAGCAATTTATTTTGTTTAGCTAGTATTTCATTAACTTTTATTTTGAGTGCCGGTAAATTATAGTTATTCTCAGCATCCAACATTTTATAAGTTTCCAAGGTTCTGCCCATATCTTTGCATAATACATTGTAGGGACCCCAATACCAATCAGAAGTAAGGACTACCTCGCCTGCATCAGTATAGTTCCAAATAGAATGATGGATTACACCTGTGCCACCTGCAGTAGCAACTGCTGCCATATAACCCTCAGGCCTGGACGTTCCAAAAGTTGCTGTAAGTACTGCTTCCAAATAATCAGGTAGCCCGGAAATGGGTGCATATGCTATAAGCTCATCTGTAGGAAGACTACGCAAAACTTTTTCTACTGTGGGTAAGCATACTAATTTACCCTCTTCATCCAAAATAGCACCTATAGTAGCATTTGTTACTTTATCAGCACCAATTTCTGCTGCCTTCGCAACCGCTGCTTTGCTTGCAGCGAAAATAATATCATTTGCTGCTTTTCCTTTAGCATGTTCTGCCGCCAAACTTAACGTCATAGTAATTCCTCCTAATTCTTTTTATAATATACTAATATTATTACATCTATTAATAAGATGGTCAACATTTACTATTTAAATACAGCTTGTATTACTTTTAAAGATATACGATAGTAGCTCCGGCACCACCTTCATTTTGTGGTGCCATTTCTATGCGCCTGACTGCTTTATTAGCTTTTAGATAATCCGTAAGCCCTGACCGTAACATTCCTGTTCCTTTACCGTGTATAAGTCTAAAATGTTCCATACCTGCCAAGAGCGCATCATCTATCGCCTTATCCACATACGGAATAGCCTCGTCAACGGTTTTACCACGTACATCTATTTCAGTCGTCGTTGCTTGCGCTTTCTTGACAAACATATCATGGCGTTGGTTAGGTAATCTACGCATTGTAGATTGCCGTTTTTTAGCTTCTGCCCGGCCCTCGCTCACCAGCAAACAGCTCTTCATAGGGACTGTGGTCCTCATGCTGCCAACTTGTACTATAACTTGTGTGCCATTAATTTCAACAATTACTCCTGTTTGGCCTAAATTCTTTAGGTATACGTTTTTGCCTACAGCAGCATTACCTGCGGCTAGGCCCTGTCCTTCGGGTACAGGTTGTCCATCTAAAGAAAAACTTTTATTTAATCCTTTTCTAGCCATTTCTGCCAGTTCTTCTACTTTTGCCGTGTCAACCAAATTTTTCATAGCCCGTAGTTCTTTAAG
>JAAYAE010000129.1 GCA_012719555.1 Acholeplasmataceae bacterium
AAATAATTTTATTTTGAAGAACCTTGATAAGGCTCTTTTAAAATACTGACTTGCTTTTTTGATTTTTTGTATTCGTTTACTCGAATCAATTGACTCGGTCAAGTCGTCGTTAAGCGACTCGACCCGCACATTCGTTTATTGTTAATATTCAGTTTTCAAAGTTCTGCATCGCTTTTGACGACTTGTATAGTATATTACAATTTCTTATAAAAGTCAACAGCTTTTTTTTACTTTTTTCAGAAGTTTTAAGAGCTATTAGTGTCGAGCGACTTGTATTATATTACAGGAGTTTAAGCCATTTGTCAACACTTTCCTGCAATAATTTTTAATAAATTTTATTGACCAATACAAGCCGCAAAATAATAGCCCAAAACTTCATCTTTTATACTAATTAAACCTTGAATTTAAAGTTGTCTATTTCAGGTCTCAAATCTTCTCCACCGGCGTTGGCTTCCTCAGACAAAAGAGCTTGGATAATAATGGCACACTCTAAGCGCTTCTTTTGAATCTTGCAACCATATTCGTATGGTTGGGAAATATCCCCATTTGCCATGTCCGCGTTGGCATGACAACCACCACTACAAAAAAAGCGTGCCCAGCACTCTTGGCACATAGGTTTTTTCATTACATGCATTTGCCTAAAATGTTGAACTAAGTCTTGTCGTTCAATTCCTGTAGCCAGTGTTCCCATTTTATATTTCTCCCTGCCCACAAATTGATGGCAAGGATAAATATCTCCCTCAGGAGTAATAGCAAAGTATTCATGACCTGCACCGCAACCGGCTAAACGCTTGGCAACACAAGGGCCATTATCTAACGCCACATTAAAATGGAAGAAGTCAAAGGCCTCGCCATTTGCTCTTCTATCTAAATATATGCGTGCAAGTTTATCATATTCTTCCATTATCCTTGGCAAGTCACCTTCTGTTAAAACATAGGGTTCATCTGTACCAATAACAGGTTCCATAGAAATCTCTTTACCAATATCCAGCATGCTTACAGTATCATCAGCAAAATTTAAATTATAATGGGTATATGTACCACGCAAATAGTAGTTCTTTCCCTGTCGACTCTCAATAACTTTTTTAAACCCAGCCACTGCTGAATCATAGGACCCTGTTTTATTAGGAAAAGGGCGCATATTATCATGAGTTTCTTTAGAACCATCCAAACTCAAAACCAACATGACCCGATTTTTATTGAGAAATTCCACAATGTCATCATTTAAGAGCGTCCCATTAGTAGTCAAAGTCAATTTGATATTTTTATTAGTTTCAACTTCGCGTTTACGGGCATAATTAATAACATGTTTTACTACAGGCACATTCATTAGCGGTTCACCACCAAAAAGATCTATTTCTAAATTATGGCGATTTTTACTGCCAGCTATAGCGAAATCTATAGCCTGCTCCGCAATATCTTTGCTCATTAACGCTCTATGTCCACCAAAATCACCTGTGCCGGCAAAACAATAGCCACAACGAAGATTACAATCATGAGCAATATGTAAACACAACGACTTTAATATTGGTTCTTGACTAAAAGTATTGGGAACCGGGAAAGATGGCGAAAACATCAAGCCTTGCTCCTGCAAATTCTTTATTTCTGCCAAAGCCTCACTTATATCTTCCTCGGCATATTTATCGCGAAATGCAAGCAAAGTCTCAGAAGCATTTGAACCATCATACACACCAAGTAAATCAAATATCATGGCATCAACTAAATGTACTGCCCCACTATTAACATCAAGCACTGCGTAGTGCTCATCCAACTTCATTCTATGAATTAACAAACCCTAGTCCACCTTCCATGAAGAAAAATAGCTCCCCGTCTAAACAGGGAGCCGCTTTTAATCGCTTAGTTCTTTTCACAAACTTGATTTCCCACTGTACAAGAAGTCTTACAAGCAGATTGGCAAGAAACTGGGCATTCGCCACAACCGCCGGTTTTTAATGTTTTGTTCAGCATTTGTTTATTTACAGTTTTAATTCTTTTCTTCATTGGAATCCCTCCATAACTTTTAATGTATACATTTTATATTGTTTTGCTCAAAATCGCAAGTATTATCTGATATTACCACGCAGCTTGTGCCACCTACCCATAAAATCTATGCCGTGACTCAAACCCCAACTTGCTAACTGCGCCTTAACAAGATGCCTCTTAAAGTAGGTTAGGCTGCCCTTCTTTTTGTAAAAGGCATTTACTCTTCTTAGCTCCTGCATAGGAACCTGATCCGTATTAACGCCCACAACTCCACATACACCGGCAATATAACCGGCAGCTGCTACCTGTTTTGCTACCTGCTTATTACAAGCGCCTGTTGGATATTACAAAGTTGGTCCCCCAGGTGGATAATACAATCCTTGTATGTATTCTTTGGACTTAATTAACTCATAATCAACCTGTGCCGGAGTAAGCGTAGTCAACGGCTTGTGGTTATATGTATGAGAACCAATTTCCCACCCATATTTTAGTAATTTAAGATCGCTATCCCAATCTAAATAACCCGGCCACCCGTCAAACTTTACTGCTAAGAAAATAGACCCCTTATAACCGTACTTTTGTAAGATAGGTGCAGCATTAGTCAAATTATCTCTATAGCCATCATCAAATATTAGAACCATTTTTTTATGTAATTTTTCATGCTTCTTCCTAGCCATTGCATATTCATACAAAGTCATCGAGGTATATCCCTGTCCATGTAAGTATGCCATTTGCGCATCAAATTCCTTAGGCGGAACGCTATATATATCATTTGCATCTTCTATGCGATGGTATGCGAAAATTGGTACACTGGCGTCACAAAAATCGCTAAAATCCTTATATAAAAACATCCCCCCAACTAAAACAGCTACTACAATTGTAATCATAAAAAACCGATAATTAATCTTACTCATTTGCCTTCCATCCCCATTTCCAGAGCCAACCGCTCTATTTTTTTCAAGCGATGATTAAAACCAGACTTGCCTATGTTCCCATTAGCCATTGCAGCAAGTTCTGCTACCGATGACTCAGGATACGCCAAACGCAAATCCGCTGCTTCTTTCAACAACGGGGATAAGCTATGTAAGCCACAAGTTTTATCAATATATCTTATGCAGGCAATTTGGTATACTGCCGCTTGCACAATCTTGCTTAAATTTGCCGTCTCGCAATTTACCAAGCGATTAACATTATTACGCATTTCTTTAACAATACGAATATTCTCAAACTGCAGCAATGAATTATGCGCACCAATAACAGAAAGGAATCTAGTAATAGCATTGCCCTCCTTGAGATAAACAATATAATCGTTTTTGCGATCTGTCATCTTAGCCGGCAACGAAAACCCATGCATTATTTTTTGTATAAGCTTAGCTAAATCTTCATTGTCAGTTACCAATTCCAAGTGATAATCACTAACCGGTTTGCTTACTGAACCACCTGCCAAAAATATGCCACGTAAAAAAGCTTTGCGACAACAAGGTTTACCTAGTAATTTTATTCTTCCTGCCTCAGGCAACGCCAAAAGTTGCAATTCACTTAAGGCTTTACTTGCTTCCGCAGACGGCATAACCTGCACTTGATATTTATTGTTCTTTTTTAAGCGGCGTGATCTGGTTATCACGACCTCAGTCTGCACCATAAAATTACCTTTTAGCAGTTGCAAAACCCTGCGGGCTAGGGC
>JAAYAE010000130.1 GCA_012719555.1 Acholeplasmataceae bacterium
GCCTACAAAAGCAATGTCTCTATATTGTTTAGAACGAGACCGCCAAGTAGAAAGTGTGGAATAGTGCAGGCCGAGTTGGTCCGCAGCCTTTTTTACGCCAATCTCGTCGGATAGTCGGATAGCATCTTCTTTAAATTCTTTATCATAGTTCATTTTATTAGCCTCCCAAATATATATTAGCATATTTGACGAGTTTAATGACTCTACTTAAATGATACTAGTCCATTTCACGGCTGATGAAGTCATAACAATTTTTACCCACTTGGCCTGTGCCAAAGAAATCAATGGCTTTTTTGTTTAAGAAGAGAATTTCATGAGTATTTTTGTCAACAATGTATATAAAGGAATCAATATGGTCTAAAATTTCCAGTGCCTGGGCATGTGATAGTTTTAGTTGGTCAAGAGCTCTTTTCCCAAGGAGAAAGGTACTTAAAATTTCTGCCGTAAAAGATAAAACCTCTATTTCATCATCTTTCCACACACGGGGATTTTTATGATCTTCAAAACCAATAATTCCGGCAATAATTTCTTGGCTCATCATAGTACATTCTAACAAGGACTTGACAGGCACACCGTTAAAATATTCTTTTATAGCAGGATCCAACAAACTGGCATCGCTGCAATTGAATAAGCCATTTCCATCAAAGCGTTCAAGAAATTTATTGGCAATGACGTCAGGTATTTTCTCCTGTTCATTTTGCCTGGATACAACATTTTCTTCACACCATTCAAAGGTATTACAGTACTCATTTTTTCTGTTTTTTTCCAGTATGAATACTCGGTCTATAGTATATTTCCTGCCAACGATTTCCATAATGAGATTAATTGCCGTATCAGCATCTTTGCTGCTATATAAAATTTTAAATATATATTCAATGACATTTTCGTGAAAAGCTTTTTGTTTTCGTTTATTTTCTACGTCAGACGTTTCAAGCGTTCTATTACTTACATATTGTGGAGCTTTTAACTTTTCATGGTAGAAATAGAAATTATTTTTACCATTTTCTTTTACATGATAAAGAGCATGGTCTGCTTTACGGAACAAATCATTAAAATTTGTTCCATACAGTGGGGATAATACGATGCCAATACTTGCCGAAACTTCATAGGTTATTTGGTTACTGGTGTATTTGCGCTGTAGAAGTTTTATAAGATTTTCTGCTTTCTTTTGAATGGGGGCTTTTCCCGTTACATTCTTAAAAAGCACAAGGAATTCATCTCCACCGATTCTTCCAACGATATCGGACTTTCTAAAGGCTTTTTTTATGCAGTGGGCTAGGTCGGCTATTACCGCATCACCAAAGAGATGACCAAAATAATCATTAACTTCTTTAAAACCATCGATATCAATAATAAATAAAGCTTGGTTTTTATTTTGCAAACCGGAATATTTTAGATAATCGCTAATAACTAACTGTGTGGTTGCTTTATTATAAAGACCGGTTAAAACATCAGTTTGTGCCTGATAAAGCAATTTTTCATTTTCTTTTTTTTGTAAATCTATGTCTGTCATCATACCAAAA
>JAAYAE010000131.1 GCA_012719555.1 Acholeplasmataceae bacterium
ATACATAGCTCCGGTATCAATATAAATATAGTTTAATTTTTCGGCAACCATCTTTGCTATAGTACTTTTACCGGCACCGGCGGGACCATCGATGGCAATTACAGGTCTTATCATTGAATCACACCTCGTTTTTAGATATTGTAGCAGCGGCTGTACCAGCCGCAAACCCAGATGAAAAAGCTGCTTGTAAATTATACCCACCGGTAAAACCGTCTACATCAATTACTTCTCCAGCTAAAAACAAAGCTTTAACTAATTTGGATTCAAGTGTCTTAGGATTAATTTCTTTAGTAGAAACACCACCAGCTGTTACAATAGCTTCAGACAATGGTCTCGTGCCAACAATCGGTACAGAAAAATTTTTTATGGTTTCTACGAACTTCTTCCTTTGTTCTTTAGTTATTTGATTTATATCCTGATCTTGTTGCAAACAAGCAGCATCAATAATGACAGGAATCAGGCTCGAAGGCAATAAATCCTTTAAACCATTAGCTAACTTTTTGCGACTGTACAAAGCAAAATCTCGCTGCACCCTAGCATCAAGTTTTTCCAATGACAAAGCAGGTTTTAAATCTATAAATAAATCCAAAGGATATTTGCCATCTTTTTTGGCCTGAGCCACTACCTTGCTTAAAGAAAGTATAATAGGACCTGAAACGCCAAAATGAGTAAACAGCATTTCGCCAAATTCATGTCCCAAAACTTCATTTTTGTAAACGATAGAAGCCGTTACATTTCGTAAGGACAAACCTTGCAAAGTGCTAATATAATCCATCTCACATTCTAAGGGCACAAGTGAAGGTTTAAGAGGAACAATTGTGTGTCCTAACGCTTCCGCCATGTGATATCCGTCACCTGTTGAACCTGTACCAGGATAAGAAGCACCACCGGTTGCTAGGACCACAGCATCTGCTAATTCAGAACTTTTATCTGTACACCTAACGCCTATTGCCTTACCATCGAGTACTAAAATCTCCTGCACAGTTTTTTTGGTTAATATCTTGCCACCGGCAAGATTAAAAATTTCTCTAAGTTTATCTACTACATCCATTGCACGATCAGAAACAGGGAACACCCGTCCGCCACGTTCTACTTTTGTTTTAAGTCCGTGGGACTCCAAAAGCTCCACCATATCAATATTAGAAAATTGACTAAAGGCTCCATACAAAAAGCGCCCATTACCCGGTAGCTGCTTTATTAATTCTTGCGTAGTACAATCATTGGTAATATTGCAACGCCCCTTACCTGTTATTAGCAGCTTGCGTCCAATATTGGGCATTTTTTCGAAAATTATTACTTTTGCTCCTTGTTGCGCAGCCGCAATCCCTGCTAGCATTCCAGCAGCACCGCCACCTACAATTATTACTTTACACATTCATCCCCACAGCCTTTAACAATTCTTTTAACTCGCCATCAGTGAGTTCTCGATAATCTCCACGTCTTAAATCTTCTAAATTCAAATTAGCCATATGTGTTCTTTTAAGCTGACGTACAGGATACCCAATAAAATCACACATTCTCCGAATTTGACGATTACGTCCCTCATGAATTCTTATGGTAAAATTAGTAAGATTTTTTTCTGTATCGTAACCTAACAAAGTAACAACTGCCGGTGCCGTTAACCCATCATCAAGACGGACTCCCAAACGAAAAATATCCAACTTTTCTTGTGGTACAATTCCCGGAACAACAACATTATAGGTTTTATTTATTTCATTATGTGGGTGAGTTAGCTTTTGCGTTAATTCACCATCGTTAGTCAGCAAGAGCAATCCCTCAGTATTATAATCAAGTCGTCCTACCGGAAATAAACGCTCAGGAATGTCACTTAATAAATCAGCTACGGTTTGACGACCCTGTGGATCAACCATAGTAGTTACAACTCCTCGTGGCTTATACATAAGAATGTACATCTTGTGTTCTTGTTTTAATCCTTTTCCATCCACGGTTATAAACGCTTTCGATCCAACTTTAGTTCCCAATTCTGTGACTGTCTTACCATTTACTTTAACTCTACCTGCCAAAATAATTTTCTCACATTCGCGCCTTGAGGCTATTCCAGCAGCAGCCATAACCTTTTGTAATCTTTCCTCTTTAACTTCTATATTCTTAACTTCCATTATTTCCTCCTCTATACTTCCCTCTTAAGGGAAGGTGTCAATAACTTTTATATGTAATTGACGTAGGGTTATTATTTTTCCCAGTGTTTATTTATACATTATCATTTTAACATACCAAAGCCACTAAAACATACTTTTCAGCAAAAAAAATATCCAGACATCTGCGCACTATATAAATAATAATCGAAACCACAAAATAAAAACCGGAATCTTAGGACCCCGGTTTTATTTCTATTTTTTCTTGCTCCACATCTACATTTATTATATCTGTATCTGCAACTTTTGCTGAAGTATTATCTATTTCTAACTTTTCATCTTTTAATGGTAACAATTCCCCATCTGCGGAAAAAAGGGCCCCTTCTTGCAGTTCTTCAGCTTTGGCCTCCAATATTTCTTCTGGAATTTCAGGAAGATCATTTAATGTATTTAACCCAAAGGTAGTTAAAAACACATCTGTAGTTACATACAAAATAGGATGACCTAGTGCATCCTTACGGCCAGCTTCCGCAATAAGATTAGCGTCCAAAAGCGTATTAACTACGCCATCAACCTTAACCCCACGTATGGCTTCCATTTCAGAACGGGTCACAGGTTGTTTAAACGCGACAATGGCTAAGGTTTCCATAGCGGCATTAGAAAGTTTTACTTCTTGTTTATTAATAAGTTTGTGAATTGTGCCAATTAGCTCAGGTTTTGTTGTAAGCTGATATCCACCCGCCACCTTGCGCACAGTCAAACCTCTAGCTTCATTTTCATATTCTTGATTTAATTTTGTAAGTATATTTCTCACTTCTTCAAGCGTCAATCCCATTACAGAAGATATCTTATCGTCAGACAAAGGTTCTCCTGCCGCAAACAGCAGAGCTTCCAGCTGTCCAAGCATCTGTACTTCAAACATTTTTTACTCCTCCCGTAGAAATAAATATATGGGTGCGAAGGCTTCTTTTTGACGGATGCTAATTTTTTTCAAACGTAACAACTCTAATACAGCGAGAAAGGTTGCAATTTTTTCGCTGCGGTTTCCTACTTTATCAAGTGCTTTGCTAAAAGCAATGGCCTTACTGTTAAGATGCAGCAACGATATAATATCACTCATTTTATCTTGAACATGGAATTCCTGCCGCGCAATAATTTGAGTTGTAATATCCTCCTCAGCAATAAGTCCTGCTAAAGCCACCAATAAATCATTTAGAGTCATAGGTTTTATTTTACGACGAAAATTAGGCATATGCATTGGCGCTCTAGTGATGCACAAAGATGCTTGCGCCAAATTTTCTCGCAACCTTGCAGCCAAATTTTTTACTCTGCGATATTCAACTAACATTTCTACCAACATTTGCCGAGGGTCAGTTTCGTCCTCTTCATCAGAAACTAGTTGCTTTGGTAAAAGCATCTTAGACTTTATTTGTAGTAAAGATGCGGCCATTAGCAAAAATTCGCTGGCCACTTCAATACTATATTCTTTCATTTCGTTAATATAGGCAATATATTGCCCTGTAATCGAAACGATAGGAATATCATATATATCTATTTTGTCTTTTTCTATAAGATGAATTAATAAATCTAAAGGTCCTTCAAAATCTTGGATATGGATCTTATAAATGCTCATAAATGCCCCGCTCTTAGTAAATATTCATTGCTTTCTTAATTTCAGTCATATTAGCCGTAGCAATAGCTTGAGCTCGTTTAGCACCATAATCAAGTACTTCTTTAATGTATCCCGGTTTGTTTTTCAAATCTTCTCTGCGAGTGTGAATGTCAGCCAACAAAGAGTTCATCTTTTCTCCTAAACACTTTTTACATTGAACGCAACCTATTTCACCTGCACGGCATAAGCGTTCAATATTTGCAACTTCAGACTCGTTAAATGCCTTGTGGAAGGCAAAAACAATACAGACATCAGGATTGCCCTTATCAGTCTTCTTAATTCGCTTT
The DNA here is from genome assembly GCA_012719555.1 of Acholeplasmataceae bacterium. Classification (GTDB taxonomy): domain Bacteria; phylum Bacillota; class Negativicutes; order Acidaminococcales; family Acidaminococcaceae; genus JAAYAE01. Next base: position 4,056 of record JAAYAE010000131.1, read on the forward strand.
GGATCGGTTATCATCATATTGATACGGTCCTGCATTTCTTTTGGACCTGCGCCAAAAGGAATAGTATTGCCGTAAGATTTACTCATTTTACGACCATCAATACCCGGCAGAACTTTTGATTTTGAAAAAACAGCATGCGGTTCCGGGAATAAATCAGTTTTGTAAAGATTATTAAATCTGCGCACCATTTCTCTAGTTAATTCCAAATGTGCGGATTGATCTTCACCTACAGGTACGGCTGTGGCTTTATATAGCATAATATCAGCTGCCATAAGCACCGGATAGCCCAAGAAACCATAGGTGTTAATATCTTTACCCTGACTGCCAAGTTGTTGCAATTTATCTTTATAGGTCGGTACTCTTTCTAACCAAGACAAGGGCGTAGACATACCCAAAAGCAAAGAAAGTTCAGCATGTTCTTTTACATGTGATTGAATAAATATAATATTCTTTTCCGGGTCAAGACCTGCGCTCAACCAGTCAAGAGCCATTTCTTGAATATTTTCTTGTAATTTTGAAGTATCATCGTAGGAAGATGTTAAAGAATGCAAATCCACAATAGAGAAAATACATTCATAATCGTGTTGTAATTTTACCCAATTTTCTAATGCTCCCATATAATTTCCTAGATGAAAACGCCCTGAAGGCTGCATACCACTAAAAATACGATCTTTTACCATGTCACTTACCTCTTTTTTATTAGAATAACACACCTAAAACTAAATTTACTAGCCCCATATACAAAGTCACAAAAGGCGTGATAATAGTGCTAACTATACCTGTGAAACATATTGCTATTAAAATATACATGCTATAGGGAGCAATTGTTTGCTCATATGCATAGGCCCGTTGACTAGGCAGCAACGCCATCAGAATCTTTGACCCATCCAAAGGCGGGATTGGAATTAAATTAAAGAAAGCAAACCATACATTGTATAGTTGCAACCACCGCAAAAATTGATAAACTCCTTGAGATAAAAATCCTAGCTTACCAAGGAATAAAATCAAAAAAGTTGCCAGAAAACATAAAAGCAAATTTGCACCCGGACCTGCAAAAGCGACTTTCATAATATCTTGTTTGTAGTTTTTGTAATACGAAGGATTAATACCTACAGGTTTAGCCCAGCCAAACCCAACCAAAATAAGCATTATAGCTCCCAGAAAATCTAAATGAGCCAAGGGATTCATTGTCAAACGGCCTTCTAATTTAGGCGTAGGATCTCCTAAGGAATATGATACTTGTCCATGAGCATATTCATGGACAGTTATGGCAATAAGTAATGCCGGGATGCGAAAAATAATTCCAGAATCTAAACTTAACATACTTACCTCCATCTAATAACTAAACTATTTAAGTTGTTACAAAAGGCCCATATACCTCATATAAAAACAAACGTGAAATAGTTAATTTTTTAATTTTCTAAAATGTATACACACCATTATACAGGATTTAGTGGTAAAAGTAAAAGAAAAGGCTGATATTCCGTAGAACATCAACCCTTTAGACAGTTTTTATTTTCCTGTGAACTTTGGTGCCCGCTTTTCTTTAAAAGCCGCTATCCCTTCAGCACAATCTGCTGAACTTAAGCACAATGGCTGAACTGTCGCTTCGGTAAATAGTACATCACTTAGCTCCATATTAGTCTTGTTCAAAATTTCCTTAATAAGGCCTAACGCAATAGGGGCAGATGCCACCAGCCTCTGAGCCATAAGCTCAGTCGTTTCTTGCAAGGTTTCCGCTGAACATAAATGGTTAATCATACCAAGTTTCTCTGCTTCCTCTGCACTTATAATATCGGCCGTAAACATAAGCTCTTTGGCTTTATGAATACCAACTGTTTTAGGAAGAAAATAAAATCCCCCACAATCAGGAACCAATCCAACTTTAGAAAAACTTTGGGCAAAGCGTGCTGATTTAGAAGCGTATACCAAATCACATGCTAACATAAGATTGGCTCCTGCCCCGGCTGCTACGCCGTTAACCATAGCAATAATTGTTTTGGGAATAGTTGTTATTTTTTGTACCAGCCGCCCTACTTTTTCAATAAATGCTTTTTGAGCTGTAGGACACGCTAATGTTTCCAAGTACGTTAAATCTCCTCCTGCACAAAAAGCCTTACCCTCCCCTGTAATAATTGCAACCCTAACTTCGCTGTCAGAAGTTACTTTGTCGAGAGCTTGGTGTAATTGTTCCACTAAGGTATCGTTGAAAGAATTTAAACTTTTAGGTCTATTTAACCTAATCCATGCCAGCCCGTCTTTTTTCTCATAAATTACATCCATATACATATACGCCTCCTTAAGAATATATATTTACTGCATTTAATACGGAGCATTACACTGCTTATTTTGCTTTCAATTCCAGCACCACTAATTCCGGGTTAGAACCCAATCGCATCGGAACCCCCCAAAGTCCATAACCGCTAGTTACATACGCAACCATATTACCAAATTGCCCACGCCCATAGCTCAAAGCATACATAAATTTTACGACAAGATTATTGGGAAATACCTGACCCTCATGAGTATGCCCTGATAGATATAAATCATATCCCAAAGCTGCAGCTTTTTCCATTCTGCGCGGCTGATGATCTACAACTATGGCAAATTCATGAGCATTTCCTTTGCTTAAAAGTTTTAGACTACTATCACTCTTGTTATTAGAGTAATCGTCTAACCCTGCTAATTTAATTTTACCAATATGCACCGCTTGATTACGCAAAATATTTACATTTAAGGCTTCCAAGGCCGTTATTTCCAATTTTGTATTTGCCGTAAAATAATCGTGATTTCCCAAAACTGCGTAGGTTCCATATTTGCTGTGCAAGTTACCTAGTGGTTTATAACTGCCTGTTGCCTCTACATAATCCCACTGGTCATCAATAATGTCTCCGCCAATAATAACAACATCAGGATGCTCTTTATTAATACGTTCAACTAAGTCTTCACAATAGTCTTTACCCAATAATCTGCCCAAATGCAAATCGCTAACATATAGTATGGTCATTGGCGAAGATAATTTATTGGAAATAATCGTTTCATGAATAACTCGCGGGTTATTTGCATTACTCGTACCGTAAATACAAGCGATTAATACTACCATTAACATAACTAAAATAAATTTTTTACAATAACGACTAATGTCACAGTTAGCAAAGAACCGCACGAGCATTAACAATAAAAACCATAAAATTATAATTAAAAAAGAGTAAAAAGTAAAAATCAGCCAATAACCGGAAACCAATGTCCACGCTCTAACAAGAGACAAAGGCCAAGTAGGAGGAAAAGAACGAGTTACCAGAAACGAACAAGAAAGTATTATCCATAATATCAAACAAGGATAACTACGTAAACTAGGAAATACTCGCCGATAAAAGAAGTATGGCAGTATCGTACAAAATGTAAGAATTAACGCAAAAACTAAAAATAACGTCATGCCTTCTCTCCTTCCAGCCATAGCTCTATTAATGGGCTAGCGTATCTGCCTATCTTATCATATGTACCAATCGTTGGATGAACACCATCTAAATACGCAGAAGATAACTCCATACGGTTAAAACCAATAGCCGGCTGCCAATCAAATATCTGGCAGGCAGTGCTAAATTGAGCACAAAATTTTTCACGCAATTCTTCTATTTTTCTATTCAAAGAAGCTTCTGCCGTAAGCCATGGCAAAACAAGGGCAAAAATATAACCTTGACCATTGGCCCACATAATAGCTTGTTCAACATCACCTATTACAAACTTAATGGGACGGTTTTGTAGAACGTCATTTGCACCACCAAGAAACATAATGTGTTTCACTTCAGGTTTCAGTGCGCTACGCTTCATATTAGCAAAAATATCATCACAAGTGGCACCGCATTCCCCGTAATTGAGCAATATAATATCAGTGTTCAACTTATGAACTCTTGTCAGCCAAGATTGTTCTTTCCCAAAAGGAAAACCATATATAAGAGAATCACCAAAACAAGCGATAGTATTTTTCATTATAACACCCATAAAAAGGGCCAAAATGCCGCAGCAAATTGACCCCATCAAATTTATTTCTTATTGTTAAGTAACCCTTCACGCAAGTATTCATTAAGAATACGCACATGAGTTCCCTTCATTCCCAAGGATTCGGTTTCCAATACCCCTGCACTTTCAAACTTACGCAAAGCATTAACTATGACAGACCTGGTGATTCCAGCACGGTCAGCTATTTTACTGGCAACCAAAAGGCCTTCATTTCCCTGAAGTGCATTTAATATCTCTGTAATGGCTTCAAGTTCTGAGTATGATAAATTTGAAAATGCAATTTGCACCATAGCTTTTTTACGGGCAGCGTCCTCAATATTCAAAGCTTTGTAATGTAATAGTTGTAATCCTATTACTGTGGACGCATACTCTGAAAGCAGTAAATCCCCATCATCAAATTCTTTTTCAAATTTAGCTAGAATTAATGTTCCCAAACGTACACCATTACCAAAAATAGGTACAATGGTAGTATATTTACTTTCAAAAATACAGGGAGTTCCTTCACTAAAAGCACACAATTGCTTATGCAACGTATGATTAGGAGAAGTTTCTTTTATATTGCTAATCCACTTCATGTAAGAGGGCGGGAAAAGGCCCTTTTCTAAAACACTTTTAAGCATTATTTCACATTCAAAGTCACCAAGCAGTGCATATCCTAGCACTTTACCGTCATTGGAAACAATATAAATATTTGACTTAATAACATCTCTTAGTACATCGGCCATTTCTTCATAGCTTAGCACTTCTGAGTTTTGCAGCAATCTGTTAATAACACGAGTTTTTTCCAATAAATCAAGCATCTCTCCACTCCCTTTGTTTTATGCCCTGGGATGATTCTTCTCATACACCGTAGCTATTCTTTCTGTTGTTAAATGCGTATAAATCTGAGTAGTTGATAAACTAGCATGTCCTAAAAGCTCTTGTACCGCACGCAAGTCAGCACCATGCTCCAATAAATGTGTAGCAAAAGTATGCCGTATTGTATGTGGACTAATATGTTTTTGCAATGATAAGCTTAAAACATTTTTATCTAAAATGCGTCTTACACTACGGTCTGTTAGAGGTGTACCTCGGTTGTTTACAAAGACCATATCGTGTTCTTTGGTAGAAAATTTACACATTAATTTTTTTCGACTATTCATAAAATAATTCTCTAGGGCATTAACCGCTGTATGTCCTAAAGGAACCAACCGTTCTTTATTTCCTTTTCCTAAAAGCAAAACATATTGGTTAGCTAAATCAATACGCGATCGTGTTAACCCAACTAGTTCAGAAACACGGCAGCCGGTGGCATACAACACTTCTAAAATTGCTTGGTCACGCAACCCAAGAATACTGCCATCAGGCTGTTTTAGCAGCTCATTAATTTCAAATTCTTCTAAAAAGATTGGCAACTTTTTATCTAGTTTTGGTGTTCTAATTTTTACAAAGGGATTGGTCTTAACTACATTTTCTCGCAATAAAAATTTATAAAATGACCGTAGACTCGATATACGTCTTGCAATGGTGCGACGGGCAAATTTACACTCATTTAGATGAGACAAATATGCTCTAATATCGAGGATTACTACTTCTTTCCAACATAAACTCTTCTTGCGTTTTAATAAAAAATCTTGGAAAAGTGCCATGTCCGCAGCGTAATTGCTTATAGTTAAAGCCGAACAATTCTTCTCAACATTAAGATAATTCAAAAATCCTGCTACCCATTTATCCATTACTTTTTTTTTAGTCATGGCATACCCCTTGCACTAATTTCCGACAATTTATCCTAACACAAGAGAAAAATTTTTACAAGCCATTAACAATTTCATTTAATGCATCTAATGCTCGTTGTGCTAAAACAGCATTTTTTTCTCTTTTTTTCATCCGTTTATGTTTTTCTAAAGGAGGAATTATTCCAAAATTAATGTTCATGGGTTGAAAATCTTTTACATTGGGATTACTAATATACTTTGCCAAGGCTCCATGAGCACTAACTTCCGGAAAATCTACGGGCTCTTTTCCTTGAACTATTCTGGCAACATTTATCCCTGCCATTAAACCTGAAGCTGCTGACTCTACATAACCCTCAACTCCGGTAACTTGACCTGCGAAATAAATATGTTCATTCTGCATTAGAGCAAAATGCTTGTTTAAAAGCACGGGTGAATTAATATAAGAGTTTTTGTGCATAACACCATAACGCACAAATTCAGCTTTTTCTAAACCTGGAATAAGTCCAAATACTCTCTTTTGCTCAGGCCATTTTAAATGGGTCTGAAATCCCACTATATTATAGAGAGTACCAGCTCCATTATCTTGACGCAATTGAACCACAGCATAAGCTTCTTGACCGGTTTTAGGATCAACCAAACCAACTGGTTTTAACGGGCCAAATCTCATAGTGTCCTCGCCACGCGCAGCCATTTCTTCAATAGGCATGCATCCTTCAAATACCATGCCTTTTTCAAAATCCTTTACCTGGGCAACTTCGGCATTGCACAATTCTTGCCAGAAAAATTTGTATTCCTCTTCTGTAAAAGGACAATTTAGGTAAGCTGCTTCCCCTTTATCATACCGTGATGCCTTATATACTTTACTGTAGTCCAAAGTATTAGCTTGTACAATTGGTGCCGCAGCATCAAAAAAGTGAAAATAATCCGCATGAACTAATTCTTTAATTGCTAAGGATAGCGCTTCAGAGGTTAATGGTCCCGTGGCAACAATAACATAATCTTCAGCAGGAAAGGTTAGTTCCTTTACTTCCTCGGTGACAACCGTCACTAGAGGATGATTTTTTATGATATTTGTGATTGCGAGTGCAAAACCTTCTCTGTCCACTGCCAAGGCACCGCCGGCAGGTACTTGGTATTCGTCAGCCATAGAAATGATTAAAGAATCTAATCTGCGCATTTCTTCTTTTAGTAAACCAACAGCATTTTCAACATTATTGGCCCGCAACGAGTTACTGCACACAAGTTCGCCGAAAAAATCGGTTTTGTGTGCAGCACTGCGGGTTACGGGACGCATTTCGTGCAAGGTTACAGGGACTTGACGACTAATTAACTGCCAAACTGCCTCGCATCCAGCAAGTCCTCCACCGATTACATGAATAGTCATCTTATACCTCTTTATCTTTTTTCTTCTTAGTTGAGTTAAGTTCGCACTCTTCGTTGCTACAATGTACAAGTTTTTTCCCTAAACGATCAGTACGTTCTACTTGAATGCTTCCACATTTGGGGCAAGTACTGTCTAAAGGCTTATCCCAAGAGGTGAAATGACATTTAGGATAATTGGAGCAACCATAAAATATGCGTCTGGTTTTGCTCTTGCGTTCAATTATATCCCCGCCACATTCCGGACATTTAACACCTATTTTATTTAAAATAGGCTTAGTGTTGCGACAATCAGGGAAACCTGGACAAGCCAAGAATTTTCCATGCCGCCCGTCTTTAACCACCAACATACGTCCGCATTTTTCGCAGGGTATATCTGTAACAATAACAGGAAGCTCAACAATAGGAATTTCTTTATCAGCAATATCCAAGGCTTTAGCAAAAGGACCATAAAACTCTGCTAAAACTTCATTCTTATCTGCTTTGTGCTCACCAACCGCATCCAGTTCATTCTCTAAATGCGCACTAAAAGGTACATCAATAAAATCTTTGAAATACTGTATTAGTAAATCGTGTGTTACAACACCCAAATCAGTGGGCATTAGTTTTTTACCATCTTTAGCAATATAGCCACGAGCTAAAATCGTTTGAATTATCGGAGAATAGGTACTTGGTCTACCAATGCCTTTGTCTTCTAATTCTTTAACTAATGTTGCTTCTGTAAAATATGCAGGTGGTTCTGTGAAATGTTGCACAGCGTCATTAACTTTTGCAACCTCCAAATTTACCCCTATCTTTAAATGAGGAACTTTTTTTGTTTTCTCTTCCGCAACTTCTTTTTTATCACTAAGTTTCAAGAAACCGTCAAATTTTATAGTAGAGCCACTGGCACGCAATTCGTATTTTCCTCCGGAAATAACTAATGCAGTTACTTCTGAAACTGAGTTGGACATTTGGCTGGCTACACCGCGATTCCAGATCAAAGAATAAAGTTTTAGTTGATCTTTAGTCAAAAAAGCGGCAATAGAATATGGCGTGCGCAATACCGATGTAGGGCGAATAGCTTCATGAGCTTCTTGGGCATTTTTTTTGCTGCTAAAAACATTGATTTTAGCAGGAACATAGCTTTTTCCATATTCTGCTTCAACATAATTTCTAATTTCAGCAATCGTGGAATCCGCCAAGTGCACAGAATCTGTTCTCATATAGGTAATAAGACCAACAGAGCCTTCTTTGCCTACATTAACACCTTCGTAAAGTTGCTGGGCAACCATCATAGTCTTTTTTGTGGTGAAATTAAGCTTGCGTACAGCTTCCTGCTGTAAACTGCTAGTAGTAAATGGAGCTGCTGCTTTGCGCTCACGATCTTTTACCGAACTATCTTTAACTTGATACGTAGCTGCTTTTAAATCTTTAACAACTTTAGCGGCCTCGGACTTATTTTTAATAACTAATTTCTTGCCACTAATTTTAGTAACTTCAGCCTCAAATTTTGTAGCCTTACCTTTTTCATGTAAAGTTACTGATGTTGTCCAATACTCTTCAGAAATAAAACTATCTATTTCTTTTTGGCGATCACAAATTATTTTTACAGCAACAGATTGAACTCTGCCGGCGCTTAAGCCCTTGCGAACTTTTCTCCATAATAAGGGGCTAAGTTTATAACCAACAATACGATCTAAAATGCGACGGGCTTGTTGTGCATCAACTTTATCCATGTCAATTGCCTGCGGATGTTTAAGAGCCTCTTTTATGGCTTTCGAAGTTATTTCGTGAAATTCAATGCGACATTTGTCTTTGGGATCAACACCCAAAATATGACCTAAATGCCACGCTATTGCTTCCCCTTCGCGATCAGGGTCAGTCGCTAAATATATTTTGTCAGCTTTTTTAGCTAAGGAACGCAATTCTTTAATTAAGTCACCTTTGCCTCTAATATTTATGTATTTAGGTTCGAAATTCTCCTCAATGTTGACACCAAACTGACTCTTTGGCAAATCGCGTAAATGTCCCATGGAAGCACGCACAGTATAATTTTTACCTAAAAATTTCTCAATGGTCTTGGATTTAGTCGGGGACTCCACTATCACCAAATTTTTCGTCATGAAATATCCTCCTTAAATACGCATATATCTTTGACCTGGTTGTTGCTGAACCAATCCACCTATTTGGAGATTGAGTAAAACATTACTAACATTTGCCAACGTCATTTCGGAATTTATCACTATCTCCTCTAGCGTCAAAGATTCACCAGGGGCCATAGTTGACAATACTGCGTTAGCTTCTTCTGCGTCTTGTGTCGTAAGAACATTAAATAAATTAGCATTTTCTATTTTAAGCGGTTTATTAGTTTTCCGGACAAGACCATAATCTTCTAAAATCTCTGTAGGGCTATCGACTAGCATAGCACCTTCTTTAATAAGATTATTGGTTCCCTTGCTTGTAGAAGAGTATATGTTGCCAGGGACGCAATAAACCTCTCTGTTTTCCTCTAAAGCCATATCAGCAGTAATCATAGCACCACTTCTTTGTGCAGCCTCAACAACCAAAACCCCTCTGCACATTCCTACAATGATACGATTACGCATAGGGAAATGCCTTGGCAACGGTTCCACACCTGGGGCAAATTCAGAAATAATAGCACCTGTTTCCAGTATTGATGCAAATATCTTACTATTATTAGCGGGATATAGCAAATCAATACCTGAACCTAAAACCGCAACAGTTGCCCCTTGCACCTTCAATGCGCCCTTATGAGCGCAGGCGTCGATACCTATGGCACCACCGCTTACTACCACAATACCCTTCATTGCTAAGGTTGCAGCAAATTCCTCGGCAACCTTAATACCATAAGGAGTAGCTTTTCGTGAACCAACTATTGCTAGTAGTTTTTTCCCTCGTGGTAATTTACCTCTTACATACAAAACTGCCGGTGGTGAAGTAATAGTCTTCAAAGCGTTAGGGTAAATGGTCTCTTTGACAGAAATAATTTCTGTCCCACTGTTTGCACAATACTCAGCCAAAAAATCAGGTAATGATTTTTTCCAATGAGAACTATAATAGTTTTGGAGCTTTCCCTTAACAATTCCACTAGCAAAAACATCAGCTAAAGATGCCTCATAGGCTTCTTTAGCCGAGCCAAAATAATCAGCCAACTGAAACACTCTTTTGGGTGCCTCATAGCCTAATGCCGACGCCAAGGCGGCAAGATAATACTTTTCCATTGTATCACCTCATACATTGCTAAATCTAAGCTGCGAATTTTTCTGCGTAAACAACCCATATTATAGAAGGAAGTTGCTCATAGGTCAAGTGCTTTAATCATTTTCTCTTAAAATAGCTTCGGCAATATAGTCTGCTGCCAGAGGTTTGCCCATTGCACCTAAGAATATATTGTCAGCCCTGTCATATTCTCGTACAGCTCGTGCTACTTCAAAAGGTGTGCGCCCTATTTTAACTGCGCCTATACTCTCCAAATAGCTGGCATTGGCTTCTTCTTGTCCCGGCAGTGGATTATAAATAATGTATTTTACCCTAGTAGTCAAGGCTTCTGCTGCAGTTAGTCCACCTGCTTTTGTGACAAGATAATCTGCGCTATTCATTAATTGTGCCACAGAATCAATAAAACCAAACACTTTAACGTCAAAGGGTAAATGTCTTAGTTGCCTAGCCAAGCCTACATTTCTACCTGTTATAGCTACAAATTTTATAGTGGCATCATAATTATTAACTACAGCTGTAATGAGATCTTCCATAGGTAATATGCCATCACCACCACCCATAAGCAGACACACTCGTTCATTCTTTTTCCAGCCAAATTTCATACGTACATAATCGCGATTATATTCCTCACGAAATTCCTTACGCACAGGTATACCATAATAAAATACTTTTTGCCATTTTTTTGTATCTACATTTGGTTTGATATCCGCTGCAGCTAAAAAATAAGCATATGTTCTATCACAAAGCCACCATTTATGTACAGTAAAATCAGTAACCACTGATGCTAAGAAAATTTTTGGATGTTCTTTCTTATATAGGTCAATAATACCCGCTGGTGTAGCATGTGTCGCTATAACTATGTCAGGACGCACTTTCTTCAAAAAACTTGCAGCAAGTTGTGCTAAAAGCCTGTTAATTATGTTCCGCAGCCACAAGGATCCGGAAGGATTATTCCCCCATTTATATACAAAAGCATAGGATTCAGGAAAAAATTTTAATATTAAAAGATAAGATTTTAAAAACACCGTCCCAATGATTTTAGGGAAAAAATCAAAAGCACTGGCTTGTGTAATTTTGCATTCCGGATATTTTAAAAAAGCTTCTTCTAAAGCTCTCGCCGCTAATTGATGTCCTGAACCAATAGGAGCAGATAAAATTAAAATGCTATGTTTAACAAGCGACATTTGAAACATCTCCCATTCATTTTTTACAAATAGCTTGCATATTAAGACGTATTTATTGTATCATAATTGTTAATCATTACAAGTTTTTATTTACTTATTAGCAATATGCAAATTACTGGAGGCACTACCATGACAAACAGATTACCCATTTCACATTTTAATTTCCCTGTAGAAAAAATCAAAACCGGTTATTACAGTGATGCCTACTTTTTGCGTACAGAAGAGATTTTAAATTCTGATAATCACCACCCAAGAGTATTGATGCAAGTTTTCCAAAGGGAGACTCAAATCCTTTGTGGTATTGATGAAGTTATTGCCCTTATTAAGACTTGTGCTCACAATCCCGAAAATATTATTATTCATGCTTTGCATGATGGCGATACAATTGCTCCTTGGGAAACATTGTTGACAATAGAAGGCGATTTAGCTGATTTTGCTCATTTAGAAACTATCTACTTGGGTATTTTAGCAAGACAAAGTCGTATTGCCACTAATGTCCGTAGAGTTGTAGAAGCTGCCAATGGTAAATCCGTTCTTTTCTTCCCTGCCCGTTATGATTCTTATGTTACCCAGGAAGAAGACGGCTATGCCGCCATGATTGGCGGAATTAAAGGCTTTTCCACAGATGCCAACGCAAAAGCGTCGGGCGGTGTCGGTTTAGGAACTATTCCTCATGCACTTATTGCAACATATAATGGTGACACAGTAGCAGCAACAGTTGCGTTTGATAAACATGTTGATCCTTCAATTGCACGTATAGCCTTAGTTGATTTTGACAATGATTGTGTAAATACTTCCCTTGCGGTAGCACGTAAATTAGGTAAAAAACTTGCAGGCGTAAGATTGGATACTTCAGGAAGTATGGTAGATAAAAGTATTGTACCCATGATGGGTAATTTTGCCCCTACCGGTGTTTGTAAGGAATTGGTGCAAAATGTACGCAAAGCTTTAGATGCCGAAGGTTTTGATTATGTAAAAATCATCGTTTCCGGTGGTTTTGATGCTAAAAAAGTTGCTGCTTTTGAAAAAGCCCAAATACCTGTTGACACTTATGCCGTAGGTAGTAGCTTTTTTGATGGTAACATTAATTTTACTGCTGACATTGTCTTATTAGATGGTAAACCTTGTGCTAAAGCTGGTCGTCAATACTTCCCCAATCCTAAACTAGAGTTAGTAAAATAATCAGCAAAGGCGCTATCGTAAATACGATGGCGCCCTTTTCATAAAAACAGACAATTATTAACCAAATATAATTATGAAGGGTCTTGATATCATGTCTCTTAATTCTACTCCATCCGGTGAACGTATTCACATAGGTATTTTTGGTAAACGTAATGCCGGTAAATCCAGTGTCATTAACGCCTTAACCGGACAAGATTTGGCTATTGTCTCAGATATAAAGGGGACTACCACAGACCCCGTTTACAAAGCCATGGAACTTCTCCCCTTAGGACCGGTTATGATAATCGACACACCCGGCCTTGATGACGAAGGTGACCTTGGTCTAAAACGTATGGAAAAAGCCTATCAAGTCCTCAACAAAACTGATATAGCGCTCTTAGTCGTAGATGCCACAATTGGTATAGGTCCTGAAGACCTAGCTATTCTCGCCCAGTTTCAAGCTAAAAAACTAAACTTTTTAGTTATTTTCAATAAATGTGACCTTATTACTCAAAGCCCAAACTGTCCGCCGGAATATGTTCCTTATAGTGTGGAAATAAGCTCATCTACTAGAAAAAATATTAACTATTTAAAAGAAAGGATTGCCCATATAGTCCCTTCTGACAATATGACCCTTAAAATTGTTGGAGATCTTTTAGAACCTGATGACTTTGTAGTTTTAGTGGTGCCTGTAGATTCAGCTGCTCCTAAGGGACGCTTAATTTTACCGCAGCAACAAACTGTTCGTGATATATTAGAAGCTCATGCAGTTTCAATTGTTGTCCAAACGCCACAACTAAAACAAACACTAGCTTCCCTAGGGAAAAAAGCTAAAATGGTTATTACTGATAGCCAAGCCTTTGCTCAGGTTTCACAAGATACACCTGAAGATATAATCCTTACCTCTTTTTCTATTCTCTTTGCTCGTTATAAAGGCGACTTAGCTACAGCTGTAGCTGGTGCTAAACTGTTAGATAGTATTGAAAATGAGGATATAATCCTCATTTCTGAGGGCTGTACACATCATAGACAATGTGACGACATTGGTACAGTTAAACTGCCAAGTTGGATAAAAAACTATACAGGCAAAAGTCCTAAATTTGAATTCTCCAGTGGGACTGAATTCCCCCGAGACTTAAGTAAGTATAAATTAGTTATTCATTGTGGGGCTTGTATGGTAAATGAAAAAGAGATGAAACATCGCATTGCACATGCACTGGAGGAAAAAATCGCCATTACTAACTATGGTATAGCTATAGCATATATGCATGGTATTCTTCCCCGTAGCTTGCAAGCTTTTCCTGAAATAGCGGCTTTAATTAAATAACTTTTAGTATATATTAATGCAAAAACGTATATCTCAATTTAATGAGATATACGTTTTTTTTACTATATATATATGCTGTTTTTATAC
>JAAYAE010000132.1 GCA_012719555.1 Acholeplasmataceae bacterium
GGTTCTCTGTCAAATGTTGGGGTGACTCCCTAAAATGTTCACTCAGTGAGGATTGTCTTTACAGACAATCCTCATTTTCTATGCCATATACAATATTCTATTTCTTAAAATATTGAAGTTTTTAATACCAAAAGAAAGCCTTTTTACAACTTTTATCTTGTTGTTATGACCCTCAATATAGCCATTAGAGTACCGAGATATGAAACCCCTGATAATTTCTCCATTCCATTCTTTGAAGGTGGTTAAGATACTTTTAAATTCTTTCAAACCAGAACTAGCTACTAGCTCAAGCCATCTGTCCAAGAAGATACGTATGCTTAAGGCATCGTGTTTCAATACTTTCCTGAAACATTCTTTCAACATGTATGCATAGCCCAAATCTTTTGCTTTCCCCAGCATTGTTTCCAGCTTAATTAATTCTTCCGGTTTTAAATTTTCCTTGTTTTTGTTAATTAAATACTTGCTTCGTTTAAAATAAATACGATTATTGCCCATGGTGTTTTGTATCCTTTTCCTCACCCTTTCCATAGCCCAGTTAACAAGCCTGGTAACGTGGTAACGGTCAGCGACTATCTTGGCATTGGGAAAAACGGTACGTATAACCTTGCGGAATAGTGATGAAAGATCGGTAACCACTAAATTCACTTTACAACGTTGCCTATAGGTAAAATTCTTAAAGAAATACCTGACAATATCATCAGTATCTCTTTTGGGCAGTATGTCTAAAGGCCTTTTTGCAACGGGGTCAACGACAGCGACCTGATATTTATGACCCTGAGCATTGCCCTTAAACTCATCTATGGAAAGCACTTCTGGAAGATTAGCGGGGCACGGCACGGAAATCATAGAGAAATAGCGAATGACGGTGGTTATAGAGACACGGTAGCGGGCAGCGATATCTGTAAAAGATTGCTTTTTAGCACATTCACTAACAATATGAAAAAGCTGGCTTTGGCTACGGCGCTGGTATTTAGATGAGAGAGAAGCTTTTTCGTAAAAAGATTTGTGGCAATTAGGACAATAATACCGTCTTTTATTGACCAAAGCAAAAGTATCCTTGTCGTTTATTGAATCCAATTTCACTTTTTGTAGGTGGTAATCCTTAATCTTATTAGTAGTGTGGCAGCAATTTGGACAAATATGGGATTTCCTTTTAAATTCGATGTAGATTAGGAAAGAATCTTCTAGGATTTCTAAATCTTTCACAGAACCCTCTTCCAAAGCGTAGAGTTTTTCGATATAATTTGTCGTAGGCATAGTATGTTCATCCCTTCTGTGTTAGTGTGGTAACTTATATTGTAATGGATGAACATTATTATGCCTATTATTTTATGAAAAAAGGGGTAGGACAGACTAGAATGTCTGTCCTACCCCAACATTTATTATAGAACCATAAAAATGCGTTGCTAATGTTATTTCACTAAACATTAGCAACGCATTTTTCAAAACTTTTTATTCTTCTTGATGTTTACTTAAATTCAAGAAACAAGTAATGTCTTTTTGGAAGAAAAGTTCTACTGTCCCTACCGGGCCATTACGATGTTTAGCAATAATAAATTCCGTAATGTTTTTCTTCTCTGTTTCCGGATTATAATAATCTTCACGATAAATGAAGGCTACTATATCCGCATCCTGTTCCAAAGCGCCGGACTCACGCAAATCGCTTAGCATAGGGCGCTTAATAGTACGACTTTCAACGCTGCGGCTAAGCTGTGATAAAGCAATAACCGGAACGTTTAACTCTCTAGCCAAACTTTTCAGCGAGCGGGAGATATCCGACATTTCCTGCTGTCTATTGTCACTGCTGCGCTTACCGCTACCCTGCATCAACTGCAAATAATCGACAATTATTAAATCCAATCCATGTTCATGTTGTAATCTTCTAGCCTTGGTACGCATTTCCATAGCCGTAATACCGGGGGTATCATCCATAAATATTTTTGCTTGGCTAAGACGATCGGCAGCTTTCATTAATTCCGGCCAATCCTTATCACTTAATTGTCCTACCCGCAAACGGGAAGAATCTATATGAGCTTCAGCACAAAGCATCCTCTGTGTCAACTGCTCCTGACTCATTTCCAGAGAGAAAAATGCCACAGAACCTTTTCCTCTAATAGCTATGTTCTGCATTATATTAAGCACCAAAGTAGATTTTCCCATACTAGGACGAGCTGCTATGATAATCAAATCAGAATCTTGTAAACCTGATGTAAGATTATCAAAATCAGTAAATCCTGTTGGTAAACCTGTAAAGGCCTCCTTGGAATCATATAGCATTTCAATGCGCCCCACTGCAGAAGTAACGGCATCCTTAATAGGAACAAAGGCTGCCGTACTTTTACGGTTGGCCACTGCTAATATTTTTTGTTCAGCCACATCAATAGTATTAGAAATTTCTTCCTCGTCTTCATAACCTGTAGAAGCAATTTCGGTAGCGGCACTAATGAGCTGGCGGCGCAAGGCTTTTTCTTCAACAATTTTTGCATGATAAATTACATTGGCTGCTGTGGGAACAGCATTACTAAGTGCTGTAATTGTGGCAGTTCCGCCAATTTCATCTAGTTTCCCACTGCTTTTAAGTTGCTCAGTGACGGTAACCAGATCTACAGCCTCATTTTTATTATACAAAGCTAAGATAGCTTCATAAATAACCCGGTTGTCTTGACGATAAAAATCTTCCGGGCGCAAAATCTCACTAGTTTTAGCTATAGCTTCCTTATCAATAAGCATAGCTCCTATAACACTTTGTTCTGCCTCAATATTTTGAGGCGGTATACGATCAATCATGTTATACTTCCTCTACTTCAACCACAAACTTTGCGGAAATCTCCGGATGTAATTTAGCAATAGCCGTATAATGCCCAGCACTTTTAATTGGTGCCGTAAGTTCTATTTTTCTTCTATCTACGCCTTCCAATTGAGTTTGAGCAATCAAAGCTTCTGCAACATCCTTAGACGCTATGGATCCGAACATCTTTCCCTTGGCTCCAACTTTTACAGTCATCTTTACCACTACTTTTTCCAGCTGTGCAGCTAAAACAATTGCTTCGTCTCTTTTTTGAGCCGCCCTATGGGCTGCAACTTCCAGGCTTTGTTTAGCCAAATTCAAATTAGCAGGGCTAGCTTCCTTTGCCAACCCTTTGGGCAACAAATAATTACGGCCATAACCTTCTGCCGTTTCTACAATTTCGCCTTTTTTACCTAGTTTTTTAACGTCCTGTAGTAATATTATTTTCATCTGCTTCTCGCTCCTCTAACTGTTTCTTAGCCATCGCTATTATTTTAACTTCCATCTCGTCTGCAGTTATACCTTTAACCTTAACACCAGCAACGGTTTGATGTCCGCCGCCGCCTAGTTCCTCCATCATGATTTGCACGTTAATATTGCCATCACTACGAGCACTAATTCCCAGCCCATCAGGCGCTTCGCTCATAACCACACTAACATTTATATCATCCATGGTCAAAAGTTCGTCGGCCGTTTGAGCAATAATAACGGAAGTATTTTGTCCTTCCGGTGCATTTCTGTAAATCGAAATTGCCAGCCCAGGGTAAGGAATACGAGCTTGAGAAATTAATCTTGCCCTTTCCATAACAGTAGCCTGGTCGTCCTTAAATAACTGTGATACAACTCCGGGATCTGCACCACTGCGTCTTAAAAAAGCAGCCGCTTCAAAGGTACGTTCTCCGGTTTGCACAGCAAAGTTTTTTGTGTCTACTAAAATACCTGCATACAAGGCAGAAGCTTCCAAGGTCGTAAATTCCATGGTATCATCAAAATAGTGTAACATTTCTGTTACTAATTCACTTGTAGAAGAAGATGCCGGTTCCATGTAAAACAAAATAGCATTTTTTATCGCATCTTCGCTACGACGATGGTGATCAATAATTACCCGACGCTCAATGGCTTTTAAAACCTTTTGTGATGC
The DNA here is from genome assembly GCA_012719555.1 of Acholeplasmataceae bacterium. GTDB lineage: Bacteria > Bacillota > Negativicutes > Acidaminococcales > Acidaminococcaceae > JAAYAE01. The sequence goes on from JAAYAE010000132.1 coordinate 3,930, forward strand.
AGATAACATTGGCCTATGATGATCAACCAAAATTAAAAGACTGTTAGTGGTAATATGCTCCATGGCTTGATCTTCATTAACTAAAACTGCAGCATAAGCTTGATCTGTTTCTGTGGCAAGGTCTTCCATGCGTTCTAGGGAGGTACCTTGTCCACTTGTAACAATATATGTCTCTTTATGAAAAGACATTGCCATTTTAGCGACGCCCAAAGAGGCCCCAATGGCATCATAATCTTCATTAACATGACCCATAACAAAAACTTTATCTGCATTTATCATAAGTTCATGGATAGCCTGGGACACAACCCTAGCTCTAACTCTAGTGCTTTTAGCCTGTACCGAACTTTTGGCACCAAAAAATAACATTTCACCACCAATGGAAACTACTGCTTGATCGCCACCACGACCCAAGGCCAAATCCAGCCCTGACTGGGCTTTTTGGCTAAGCCCTAGCAAACCACGTTCATCGCTAGCAACTCCCATACTAATAGTTGGTGGTATTTTATTTCCAACCTTAATTTCGCGCACTCTATCTAACACATCAAACTTGCGAGCAATAGTCTCTTCTAAAGCTTTCCTGCTAATACTAACCATATACAAATCATCGGCATAACGCAAAAATACACCTTGCATTTCTTCTGCCCACTGTCCAATAGCTTTTGTGACTTCAACAGCCAAATTAGCTCTGATACTTTCATTGAGTCCCTTCATGACATCATTAAAATTATCAAATTGCAAATAAGCAAAACAAACTTTTTCTGCTTCATATCTTTTTCTTTGCCGCTCACGGTCAGTAATATCTATCAAATAAATTACTATACCGGTATCGTGTTCCCCGTCGGCAGATGTTTGAATACGACGCACTAACATATTAAAAGAACGATCAGCAATTTTGATTTGCTTTTCTGAGTCTTTCAACGAAATAGTAGCAAAATTATTCTCCGGCGGTGGCAACACCTGACTCATAGAATCGCCTTCATCAGCTTTTCCACCCACCCAGGTTGCAAACAACTCATTTTTCCATTGCAAATGTCCCTCTTTGTCAAAAACGGCAATGCCTACAGGTATTCTCTGTACAGCATAATTGTTTGCTCGCTCAATATTGCGTACTACAGTATCTAAGTAGTGATTTAACCAAGCTTCTTTAATCCGGGAATTTCTCTGGCTAAAATAATACACTATTAGTAATACAATAAACCCAACAAAAGCAAAAACCAAATCGCCTTTAAATATCCCGAAAAGTACAGCAACAGAGCCTAAAATGCCAATTACCATACGTAGATTGTCCCAAAATCTCTTACTTACCTTCTCCATAACTACTCCTCATTTCACTGTACGTCGTTCTTGGTTTTAGGCTTACGATGGCGGAAATCAAACACTAAATCATAAGCGCCCAATAATACTGCTATTTGAGAAATAAATTGGCTAATAAAAATAATAGCAAAGCATGCAGAAAACCACCAACGTGGTTTTCCCTTAGTTTCAATATACCAATAAATTAGCGCTAAAGCCTGAACAATCAACAGTACATTGCTAAAAACGAAAAGATTAAAGGCAAACTGATAAACCGGATGCTCCTGCCTAGTGTTAAATTGCATTAATAAAATAATCGATAACCCATAAGGAAGTAAAGTATAACGAGGCATACTCCACTGAGCAAAGGGTGGAAACCATGGATAATAATCCCCTAATTTGCTTAAAATCTTGCGGGCAGCCCAATAGTTAACAAACACGGTAAAGGGAGCCACCATAATAAAAGCTACCGGCAAAATCATTCGAACCATTTTCTTCATTATATCCATTTCGGTAGTAATTTGGGCAAGTTGATCAGCACCATACCCCATTTGCCGATAAAAATCTATGGACATGGTAAACCCTTGATTCATACTATCAAGAAAGACCTCTAATACATTAATATGCATGAGAAGATACCCTATGAGCATACTAATAATAAAAGAAATGAAAGCTCCAATTGAACTTATGAGCATCAATTTAACAGGTGACATTTGCCGACGCATACATTCACCCATGGTAAGACCGATAAGGCCAAAAACTGCAACTACAGATAACGCATGAATAGGGCTAACCAAAATAGCAGCTATAACTCCTGCTACCATAAGACACAAAAAGCTCCACTTCAAACCATTTCTTCGCCCACATAATATGATAGGCAAAGGCCAAACGAAGTTGGCTATAAGACTTAGTATTGGAACGTAAGCCCCAATGATAGTAAATACTGTAGCAATAGCGGCCAAAATACCCGACTCTACTAAGGCAGATGTTTTACGAATAACCAAAAATAAACCTCCTCAACAACATAGGTAATCAAACTTTCTTCATTATATACAGTTTAGATACGTACCACTATTCTACTCTTTATTAGAGAAAAATGGAAGTACCTTAGCTTCTAAAAGACTGTCCCACAAACACGTCTTGTCCATAAAATAAAAAAGCTTCCCCAACATTTCTGTAGGGAAGCCCTTAAATACTTATCACTCAGTTGTAAATGGTAACAAAGCAACATTTCTAGCGCGTTTAATAGCGATAGTAAGTTGTCTTTGATGTTTAGCGCAAGTACCGGATATACGACGAGGCAAAATCTTACCGCGTTCAGTTAAGAACTTGTGCAATTTGCCAACTTCTTTATAATCGATATCTTGAACTTTATCTACGCAGAAGCTACATACTTTTCTTCTTGGCTTTCTGCCTCTTTCACGTTTAATCATTCCAAAACCTCCCTAAATTAAAATGGGATTTCCTCGTCAAAGGCTACAGCCTTTCCAAACCCATCCATACCACTTTTAGAAGCAGTATGTTCTTGTCCGCCATCAGCATTGCTGCCAACGCTACCTATGTTTTTACGCTCAACAAACTCTACGCTGTTGGCAATCACTTCAGTAACATAACGTTTATTGCCATCTTTAGCTACGTAATTACGTATCTGCAAACGGCCCTCAACAAGGAGTCTTTGTCCCTTGGCCAGACTATTCCCGCACAATTCAGCAGCTTTACCCCATACTACTATGTTGATAAAATCTGCTTCTCTTTCACCGCTTTGATTAGCAAACTGTCTATCTACCGCCAAAGTAAACGTACAAACGGTCTTCTCACTTGGAGTCACGCGTACTTCAGGATCACGAGTTAGGCGGCCCATCAGAATAATTTTATTCATCTTAGGTTACCTCCCAGCTTATTCGCCTTTTTTAATAATCATATGGCGTAGAATTTCATCTGTAATCTTCATAACACGGTCAAGTTCTTTAACGGTTTTGCCGTCAGCTTGGAACGTTACGAGGACATAAATGCCGTCTACAAAATCTTTGATTTCATAGGCTAGGCGTTTTTTACCCCACCGGTCAGTTTTTTCTACAGTAGCACCATTAGCAGCCAACAAATCATCGAACTTCTTAACAATTGCTTCAAAAGTCGTTTCTTCGATTGGTTTAACAATGTACATGACTTCGTATGTATGCACGAAATCACCTCCTTCTTTGGACTTTGGCTCCCACGTTGGGAGCAGAAGAAGTATATATTCTCATATATACAGCTTTGCTATTATAGCATTTCACTTAATAAATTGCAAGCTTATACATAAATCAGGTGTTGGCGTTCTTGCAAATTGAAAAACTTCTTTTTAATAATCTTGAACCCTATAGGAGCGTTTGCGCATTTTTTAGAAAACAAAATTTAACGTAACGGTTATTTTTCCGGATCCACAAAATCATTAATTACTGCTCCGGGTGCTACCATGGGAAGTACTAAATCTGCTTGATTGACTATAGCCTCAATTAAAAATGGGGTGCCTTTTTTATGCGCTTTAGCAGCAACAACTAAAGCCGCCTTGAATTCTTCGCAAGTTTTAACCTGAACACCATCAGCACCACAGGCTTTAGCAAAATTAATAAAATCAAATTCGCTCAACAAAGTAGACGAATATCTTTTATTATAGAAAACTTGCTGCCATTGCCTTACCATGCCTAAACAACTATTATTAATTACAATACTGAGGAAAGGAGTTTTTTCTCTACAGGCCGTATGCAATTCCATTCCGGTCATTTTAAACCCGCCGTCACCTGCAATCTGTATTATCTGCGCATCAGGTCGTGCCAACTTGGCTCCCAACGCTGCCGGGACACCAAAACCCATGGTTCCGCAACCACCGGAAGTAATAAAATGTCGTGGATTATCCACGATCAAATTTTGCGCTGCCCACATTTGATTTTGCCCTACATCAGCTACAAAAATAGTGTCTTTTCTGCTAAATTGTCTATTGAGCTCCTTCAACAACCATGGTGCTGTTAAAGTATCACCCTTTTCTAGTTCGTGCCCCTCAGTTTCTTCCCAAGCTTTAATTGATTCCCACCAAGGCTTAATATCTAGTTTTTTAACTCGTGGATTCAAAAGATTCAAAGTATATTTAATATCTCCCACCAAAGGTAACGCTGATACTACATTTTTATCAACTTCAGCAGGATCTATATCCAATTGACTTATAGTTTTCTTACCAACATA
>JAAYAE010000133.1 GCA_012719555.1 Acholeplasmataceae bacterium
ATATCGTACTATTTATTATATTATATTTAGGGAGAAAATTATATGCGAATTATTACTGGGAAGGCAAGAGGGCTTAAATTAATTACGCCTAAAGATTATAACGTGAGGCCTACAGCTGCCAGAGTCAAAGAATCATTATTTAATATTTTGGCCGGTAAATTTTGTGCCAGTAGGGTTTTAGATGCTTTTGCAGGTACAGGCAACCTTGGGTTAGAGGCTTGGAGCCGAGGCGCAGAGCAAGTCGTTTTTATTGATGAAAACGTTAATAGCCTTAAATTAGTAAATGCTAATGTTGCCAAAGCACATGCGGAAAAAGAAGTGAAAATCATAAAGGGAAATGCTCTAAATATAATTGAAACCTTATGCCAAAGGGGAGAAAAATTTGATATTATTTTTTCTGACCCCCCTTATGATAAAGGATTAAATGAAAAAATTTATAAAAAATTGTTAGATAATTCTATCCTTAAACCGGGTGGGACCTTAGTGTTGGAGCATTCTGCCAGCGAAGATCCTACCAGCTACATAGATGCAGCAGTTAACATTCGAACAGAAAAATATGGAGATACCGGAATTTCGTTAATTATATGGAAATAATAGAATATTTCTGCTATAATGTTAAGGAATTGTAAATAGATTTACAAGCTCTAATTTAATTGGGAGGTGCAAAGTGCGTAGAGCAATTTGCCCGGGAAGTTTTGATCCGGTTACCAATGGCCATATTGATATTTTTGAACGGGCCAGTGTAATGTTTGATGAAATTCTTATTAGTGTATTTACCAACCCATTAAAAGATCATGCGATGTTTTCCATGGAAGAGAGATTATCCATGTTGCAAGAGGCGACCAAGCATATACCAAATGCCAAGGTTACTTTTTTTTCAGGTTTGCTAAATGAATACTGCAAACAACAACAAACACCGTTTATAGTAAGAGGCCTGAGAGCCTTTTCTGATTTTGAATATGAGTTCCAAAGAGCGTTGTTAATAAAAAAAATAGACCATAATCTAGAAACGGTTTTTATTATGACGAATGCTAAATATTCCTTCTTGAGTTCTTCCAGTATCAGAGAATTGGCAGTATTTGGTGGGGATATTTCCGGATTAGTTCCAGAGTGTATAGAAGAGAAAATAAAGAATCATGTTATCGTTAAGCGCTAAATATTTGTGAGAGAGGTTGATAACCATGGAATTAGACAAAATTTTGGATGAAATGGAAGGCATTGTTATGGAGGCTTCACGCATTCCACTTATGGATAAGATAATGGTGGATGAAGGCGAAATAACTATGGTTATGGATAAGTTACGTGCAGCTGTTCCTTTGGAGGTAAAGCGTGCCCATGATTTATTAGAAGAACAAAAGAATATTATTACCAATTCTCGTGCTGAGGCTGATCGTATTGTAGAACAAGCTAAGGCCGAAGGGAACCGTTTAGTGGAATTGGCAAAAGCAGAAGCCGAACGTTTGGTTCGTAATGAAGAAGTTGTTAAAATGGCTGAAGAAAAGGCTAATGGTATTATTGAAAACACACAGCAATATGATCGTGATATGCGTGCCGCTGCTGATGCTTACGCTGAAAAATTACATAGAGAATCTATGCAATACGCTTCCGATGTATTTGCCTATTTGGAAGAAAACCTACATAAAACCTTACAAGCTGTTCATGACAATGGAAATGCTTTGCGTGGACATGAGGACAATAACGCGGATAGACAATAAGGTAGCGCTATGAAAAAGTTAGGCCTGACACTTGGCTCCGGTGGCATTCGTGGGTTTGCACACTTGGGAGTTCTCAGTGTTTTAGAAGAAAATAATATAGAGGCAGATATAATTGTTGGTTGCAGCATAGGCAGTATCATAGGAGCGCTGTTTTGTTGTGGGTTAGATTCTGCTGCAATTATGAAATTAGCCAAGGGTCTCGGTAGAGATCCTTGGCTGGATTTTGTTATACCTAAGATGGGCTTTATTAGCACACGAAAAATTTATGAGATTATGAAGCTATTAACTAAAGAACAAAATATAGAAGACTTGTCGACTATTTTTGCCACTGTTGGTACAGATTTGCAAAGTGGCAAAGAATTTGTTTTTACTAAAGGACCTATTGCTGAGGCAGTATGCGGAAGCATTTGTGTGCCTGGAGTTTTTGAGCCCTATGCTTACAATAACATGTTGCTTGTAGATGGCGCGGTTTCCAATCCTACGCCGGTAAATATAACAAAAAAGTTGGGTGCAGAAGTTATAATAGCTGTAGATATGGCTGGAACTCAGCTTGACAATGAAATAGATAGTATGCAAAAAGTAATCGTACATTCTTTAAGACTAATGGAAAAAAATTTATTCCAATATAAAAAGCTTAGAGAGCAGTGCGATGTTCTTATTAGGCCCCAATTTTCTGCTCACGGGGTAAGGAGCCTGACGGATTTTAGCAATATTGATTCCTTTTATGCTTCCGGGCGAGCTGCAGGAGAAGCAGCATTACCGGCTATTTTAAAAGCTTTGGCTGATTAGAAACATAAATTGCAGAAGTTGTGTAATCGCGATTGTAGTTGCCGTTGCCTTGTAAAATGTCGTAGACATTGGTAGCGGTAATTTCTGTTTTTAAAGTATTATAAAAATCGGCGTCAGGATATTTAGTGAAAATATTCTTCCCCAGTTTCGTAAGAACAGGCAGTTTAGCCGATGCTTTCATAATTTTAAGTAGTTTTCGACCACGATCATTAAAGGCTAGAACCCGCAAATAACTAGGCGCAATATCGCCGGTAGCAGCAAAGGGAACTTGAGGAGTCGAAATAAGTAACTGACAAAGCAGGCGCTGAATTCTGGTAGCAGGATAACGTTTGCTTTTTATCTTATTTACCAAATTGGCAAAATCTGTGCAGTTGCAATTATCAGCCAGCTTGTTTTCTAATCCTTCCGAAGTATCACAGTGCTCAGCAATAGAAGCTGCTTCTAATTTTGCTAATGTATAATTTAAGATTGCGGTAAGTTTATCATTTTGGATGCCCAAGAGTTGCTTTTCCTGTAGAACTATTAATTGCTCGAATACATTACGTGGGAGGGCTGCTATTAGCTCCTTGGTCACGCCCTTGCTTAAGATATATTCTCTAATTGCGCTAGCTCCTGGAAATAGAGTAGTTATGTTTTTATCTAGGTATCCTGCACCGTGGCGCAGGATAGGAAGAGGAATTATAGAAGATTTTAGGGTGTTTAAGGCACGATAATATTCTAGTGCTAAAATATTATTGGGACTTTTAATAATTTTATCGTAATTAGGGAATTTGTTATTTAAAAGTGTTTCCATAGCTCCAGCGTAAGTTAAGC
>JAAYAE010000012.1 GCA_012719555.1 Acholeplasmataceae bacterium
ACGTTGCCGTGTTGGACTATGGTATTAAGCGTAATATTTTAAAATCTTTAATTAAATTTGATTGCCGTATAACGGTCTTTCCTGCAGAGACATCTGCAGAACAGGTTTTATCCGTGCAACCTGATGGCATATTCCTATCTAATGGACCTGGCGATCCGGAAGATTTAAAAGTTGAAATTGCTAATATAAAAAAGATGATGGGCAAAAAACCAATCTTTGGTATTTGTATGGGGCATCAAGTTATGGGATTGGCTAATGGGGCTAAAACAAAGAAGATGCTTTTTGGACATCGTGGTATTAATCAACCGGTCAAAGATTTGGTAGAGAACAAAGTAGTAATTTCCTCGCAAAATCATGGCTTTATGGTTGATGAAGCTTCTCTTAAAGGGATTAATGTGGAAATAACCAATAGGTCTTTGAATGATGGGACGATTGAAGGGTTGAAATATCTCGATCATCCCAGCTTTAGTGTGCAGTATCATCCGGAAGCATCACCAGGACCTTCCGGTCATGAGTATTTGTTTGAACGGTTTGTAAAAATGATGGGAGGACGCTAAGATGCCGAAAAAAGCTAGTATAAAAAAAGTAATAGTTATCGGCTCCGGTCCTATTATCATAGGGCAGGCCGCGGAGTTTGATTATGCAGGTACGCAGGCTTGTCGCTCCTTGAAAGAAGAAGGGTTGGAAGTTGTTTTGGTTAATAGCAATCCTGCTACCATTATGACTGATGTGCATATTGCTGATCGTGTTTACATTGAACCTATTAATGCAGAATTTTTGGAAAATGTTATAAAAAAGGAACGACCTGATTCAATGTTGGCTACTTTGGGCGGCCAAGTGGGTTTGAACATGGCCATGGATTTATATGAAAAGGGAATTTTGGCCGAATATCATGTAGAGCTTTTAGGAACGCAAATTGAAAGCATAAAAAAAGCAGAAGACCGTGAATTATTCAAAGAGACAATGGAAAAACTTCATCAACCAATTCCTGAAAGTGCGATTGTAGAAACTGTTTCGGCAGCCAAAGAATTTGCCAAAAAAGTAGGATATCCTCTGATAGTACGTCCTGCCTATACACTTGGAGGAACCGGTGGCGGAATTGCCAATAATGATGATGAGTTAGACGATATTACCAACAAAGGTTTGAAATATAGTCTAATTGGGCAAGCTCTTATTGAACGCAGTGTTGCCGGCTGGAAAGAAATTGAGTATGAAGTACTAAGGGACGCGGCAGATAACTGTATTACTGTTTGTAATATGGAAAATCTGGATCCTGTAGGTGTACATACAGGCGATAGTATTGTAGTAGCGCCTTGTCAAACTTTAAGTGACAGAGAAGTTCAAATGCTGCGTACAGCTGCCATTGATATTGTTCGTGAGTTAGGTGTTGAGGGTGGATGTAATGTTCAGTACGCTTTGGACCCTGATTCCGAAAAATATATTGTTATAGAAGTAAATCCACGTGTAAGTCGTTCATCTGCGCTAGCTTCTAAAGCAACAGGATATCCAATTGCCAAAGTTGCTAGTAAAATTGCGGTTGGTTATAACTTGGACGAAATAGAAAATGCTGTGACAAAAAAGACTACTGCTTGTTTTGAACCCACATTAGACTATGTAGTACTTAAGATACCTCGTTGGCCCTTTGATAAATTCGTTAATGCTGATCGTACTTTAGGAACACAAATGAAGGCTACCGGTGAAGTTATGTCTATAGAACGTAGCATGGAAGCTGCTCTTTTGAAGGCAGTCCGTTCTTTGGAAATAGGCCTGATACATTTAGAAATGCCAGAACTTAAACCACTATCTGATGAAGAGGTTTTTGCTCGGATTAAAAATGTTGACGATGAAAGATTCTTTGTTATAGCGGAAGCTTTTCGTAGGGGAAAACCATTAGAAGAAATTCATCAAATAACTAAGATAGATCGCTTTTTCTTGCGCAAGATTAGCAACATAGTTGATATGGAAGCTGTTATAAAACAAGGACCAATGGACGCAGAGCTTATGCGTAGTGCCAAGAAAATGGGATTTGCCGATGTTACAATTGGTGCTTATTTAGGAAAAACTGATTTAGAAATTCGCAAAATGCGTAAGGAATGGAATATTATTCCGACCTATAAAATGGTTGACACTTGCGCGGCAGAATTTGCAGCGGAAACACCATACTATTACTCAACCTATGGTAGCGAAGATGAAGTAATTGAATCTAATCGTAAAAAAATCATTGTACTTGGTTCCGGACCTATTCGCATAGGTCAGGGTGTAGAGTTTGACTATTGCTCAGTACATTCTGTATGGGCCTTAAAAGAACTCGGATACGAGACTATTATTATTAACAACAATCCTGAAACTGTAAGTACGGATTTTGATACTTCTGATAGATTGTATTTTGAGCCTTTGACTTTAGAAGATGTCTTGAACGTTATTGACCGTGAACAACCTGAGGGTGTAATTGTACAATTTGGCGGGCAAACAGCGATTAATTTGGCTGGACCATTAGCTAAATGTGGAATAAAGATTATGGGTTCAAGTGTAGACAGTATAGATAAAGCAGAAGATAGAGAACGTTTTGATGAACTTTTGACCGCGGTTAATATTCCTCGTCCCAACGGACATACGGTTTTTGACACTCTTGGAGCTATTAAAGCTGCCAATAATGTAGGATATCCGGTCATGGTAAGGCCTTCTTATGTACTGGGCGGCCGTGCCATGGAAATTGTTTATAATGACGAAGAACTTAAATACTATATGACTAGCGCGGTTAAAGCATCATTGGAACACCCAGTATTAGTTGACCATTATTTAATGGGTACAGAAGTTGAGGTAGACGCCATTTGTGATGGGGTAGATGTACTTATCCCCGGTATCATGGAACATGTGGAAAGAGCCGGTGTTCACTCAGGTGACAGCATAGCGGTTTATCCACCAAGAACTTTGAGCGAGCATGTTATAAAAACAATTATTGATTATACAAATAAGCTAGCTTTAGGTTTGGAAGTTCATGGCATGATCAATATTCAGTATATTGTGCGTGATGGTAATGTTTATGTTATAGAGGTCAATCCTCGTTCTAGTAGAACTGTACCCTTCTTGAGTAAGGTTACCGGTGTATCCATGGTAGATGTAGCCACTAAATGCGCTATGGGGCATAGTATCAGAGAACAGGGATTTAAACCTGGATTAAGGCTTTTTCCAGATTATTGTGCAGTAAAAGCTCCGGTCTTTTCTTTCAACAAAATGACAGATGTTGATATTACCTTGGGGCCTGAAATGAAATCCACAGGGGAAGTTATGTGTGTAGACTATCAATATTCCAGGGCGTTGTACAAGGCCTGTATAGCTGCTGGTATGAATGTACCCGCAGAGGGAGCTATTCTTATTACAGTGTCAGATATGGATAAGCCGGAAGCAGCAGAAATTGCAGCAGGATTTGTAGATTTGGGCTACGAAGTATTGGCTACAAGCGGAACAGCTAAATATCTAAAGGATAAGGGTATTAAAGTTACGGAAGCAGTAAAAGTTAGTGATGGTACGCCAAATTTATTGGATGATATTAAAGACGGTAGAATTGCCATGGTTATTAATACGTTAACTCATGGACGGGACGCCGCTAGAGATGGTTTCCGCATTCGTCGGTCAACTGTTGAACATGCAATACCTTGCTTGACTTCTATGGATACCGCAAGAGAACTGCAACATGTTATGAGTGCCATGCGTCGCAGGCGTATGGTCAGCACCATAGCATTACAAGATTTAACGTGGGAGTGATAAACTTGCCAAAAACAATTGTTGAGGCCAAAGTAATAGGACAACAAATTTTATCTAAAGATGTTAAACTTATTGAAGTCTTTGCTCCCGAAATCGCACGTACAGCAAAACCTGGACAGTTTGTAAATGTTCAAGTATCAAAACAGGCGGCGCCGCTTTTGCGCCGTCCTTTTGGCGTTGCGGGCATAGATTATAAAAGTGGTACTTTTAAGATGATTTATCGCATTATGGGCGAGGGCACTCAAATTTTGGCTGAGCTTTGTAGTGGTGATGTTATAAGTATTATTGGGCCTCTAGGTCATGGGTTTGACTTAACTGCTAAGCACCCGCTTTTAGTTGGTGGTGGATTAGGCTTGGCACCTTTGTTATATTTAGCTCAGAGTTTTTTAAAAAAGAATATAGAAGTGCTTATGGGTGGCAGGACGGCTTCTGAACTTTTTTGGCAAGACTTGTTTAATGAGGAAACTGCTGCGATACATATGACAACTGATGACGGCAGTCTTGGAACGAAGGGAACTGTTAATGCATTGTTGCCACAACTGTTGGAAACAGGAAAATATGATTGTGTTTATGTCTGTGGACCGGTACCCATGATGAAAGCAGTGGTGAAGGTTGTAGAAAAAGCTGGGCTGCCTTGTCAGATATCTTTGGAAAAATATATGGCTTGTGGCTTTGGAGCTTGCTTGTCTTGTGCTTGTGGCGGTGTTGGAAAACGCTTAAAGGTTTGCACCGATGGACCGGTATTTTGGTCGACGGAGGTGAAGGAATGGTAAAGCCTTTGTATGATAATCGTTTAGCAATAAATATTGGCGGGTTGAAAATGAACACGCCGGTAACAACGGCTTCCGGTACTTTTGGTTTTGGTTTAGAATTTCAAGATTTTTTGGATTTGGAAAAAGTCGGTGCTGTAACTGTGAAAGGAACTACCTTAGAACCGCGTTCAGGGAACAAGGGACAACGGGCAGTAGAAACACCGGCCGGTATGCTTAATTGTGTAGGGTTAGAAAATCCTGGTTCCGACTATTTCTTACAAGAAACTTTGCCTAAATTAAAAAAAATCGCTGTGCCTATAATTGTTAATATTGCAGGGAACTCACCTGAAGAATATGGTAAGTTAGCAAAAAAATTAGATGTGGATGGCGTAGATGCAATTGAAATTAATATTTCGTGCCCTAATGTTAAACAGGGGGGACTAGCTTTTGGAACCTGTCCGGATAGTGCGGTAGAAGTTGTCAAAGCAGTAAAAGCTAATACTTCAAAATTTGTTATTACAAAACTTTCTCCTAATGTGACGGATATTGTGGAAATTGCCTTGGCGGTGGAAAATGCAGGTAGTGATGCAGTTTCTCTTATCAACACTGTTTTAGGTATGAAAATAGATATTGCTAGACAGCAACCTGTCTTGGGTAACGTTATGGGTGGCCTCTCAGGGCCTGCTATACGCCCTGTAGCGGTGCGAATGGTATATCAGGTGGCCCAAGCAGTACATATTCCAATTATTGGCATGGGTGGTATTATGTGCGCTGCTGACGCTATTGAATTCTTTTTAGCAGGAGCAAGTGCAATTGCAGTAGGAACCGGTAATTTTTCTGATCCTAGATTGGCAGAAACTATTAGTAAAGGAATTTTAGAATATATGGATGCCCATGGTATTAAAAATATTCAAGAAATTATTGGAAAAGCTTTGCCAAATCGTTAAGCAAGCTAAAAAGAGGTGCGAAATGAGTCATGATGATCGATTAATTGTTGCGTTAGACTTTTCTAATCTGGAAGAAGCAAAAAAAATAGTAGTGGAATTAGGGGATAGCGTTAGTTACTATAAGGTAGGCATGGAGTTGTATTATACCGCCGGTGCCTCTATTATTACATTTCTAAAGAAACAGGAAAAACATGTTTTTTTGGATTTAAAATTGCAAGACATTCCTAATACTGTCGCAAAAAGTTTATCAGTACTAACAGAGCTCGGTGCTGATATGATGAATGTACATGCTGTGGGTGGCGGCAAGATGATGGAAGCGGCTGTACACGCGGTTAAGGAAACAGCGGCTAAAGCAGGAAAAGCGGCACCAAAGCTTATTGCTGTGACAGTTTTGACTAGTATGGATGCTGCACAGTGGTCTGAGCTTAATTATGCCAAACCTATTAATGAACAAGTTGTTGAATTGGCAAAGTTGGCAAAAAAATCAGGTATGGATGGTGTAGTAGCATCTCCACAAGAAGCATCAATGATTCGCAAGGCTTGTGGTGATGGATTTCTGATTGTGACTCCCGGCGTACGTCCTGCAGGTTCGGCAATAAACGATCAGAGCAGGATAGCAACGCCTCTGTGGGCTATAAATAACGGCGCAAGCCATATAGTGGTTGGTAGGCCAATAACACAGGCAGAAGATAAAATTGCAGCCGCAAAAAACATTGTGGCTGAAATACGAGGTGTAGAGAATGAATGAACAAGAAGTTATGAAAATACTTGAAGAAACACAGGCGGTGCTCCATGGTCATTTTCTTTTGACCTCAGGTTTACATAGCCCTATGTACGTTGAAAAATTTAATGTTTTGCAACACCCTAAATATACAGAGGCTCTGTGTAAAGAATTGGCCGTTCGTTACATTAATGACAATGTTGAGTTGGTAGTTGGCCCTATGACCGGCGGCATTTTGCTTGCGCATGAGGTTGGTAAAAATTTGGGAACAAGAGCTATTTTCACTGAACGCGAAAATGGTAAAATGGTGTTTAAAAGAGGTTTCCATATTGAGCCGGGTACTAGAGTTTTGGTGGTAGAGGATATTGTTACAACAGGTGGCAGCGTATTTGAAGTACTGAGCGCAGTAAAAGAGCAGGGTGGGTTACCGGTGGGCATAGGCCTTTTGGTAGATCGCAGTGGTGGAAAAGTAGATTTTGGCATACGTACAGAAGCTCTCCTCCATTTGAATGTTGAAACCTTTAAAGAGGAAGATTGTCCACTCTGTGCGAAAAACATACCTTTTACTAAACGTGGACGTACAGGTAAATAATAAAGAAAAAGCCCCGTTAACGCAGGATAAATTTCCTGCTAAAATGGGGTTTTATTTTGAAACAATTAAATGGGCAGGTGACCAAATGGATGTAAGACAGCAATTATTTATGTTACAAGACAAAACCTATGGTGAATTTCATAAAAAACTATGCCCTGGCATAGAAAATATTATCGGAGTTAGACTTCCTGCGTTAAGACAACTGGCAAAGACTGTAGTAAATTCGGACGATTGGCATAATTTCTTGTTAACAGCAACAAAATATAATGAAGAAGTAATGTTAAAGGGACTTATTATCGGCTTAGTTAAGATACCTTTTACGCAAAGGTTAGATTTAATAGCAAAATTTATTCCCAGCATAAATAATTGGGGGATATGTGATACTTTTTGCGCTAGCATTAAGGATACTAAAAAAAATCAAGAAATAATGTGGGAATTTTTAAAAGGCTATTTAACCAGCCACGAAGTTTACGAAAGGCGTTTTGCTATTGTAATGCTTTTAGATTACTTTATTGATGATGTTTACAT
>JAAYAE010000134.1 GCA_012719555.1 Acholeplasmataceae bacterium
AAGTATACAGTAAAAGACGCATTCAAAATCAATTGAATGCGTCTTTCATTATTTTTAAATTTTCTATCTTAAATAATACTAAGTTACCCTACATATAAACAACTTCAGAATCCACCACAACAGAGTGCTCTCCGTGATCTTCTGAATTTTAACCTACTTTACTATATTTTTCTTCTGCCTTTGCTACAATAATTGTCCCTACTAAATCTCCTAAGCAATTATCTGTTGTAGTTCCCATGTCAAATAATCTATAGAATGCAGCGATTACACCGACTATTTCAATAGGCAAACCTACTGCCTGAACTACGGCCATAAGTTTTACAACTCCACTCCCTGGAATGCCACCGCCGCCCATAGACATAATGGTGGAAATAAAAACTATATTAATTATCTGTGCTAACGTCATCGGCTGCCCTATCATCTGGCTTATGAACATAATTACACAAGCATAAAGCAAGACAGAACCATCCGTATTCATCTGAGATCCTAAAGGAATGGTAAAACCTGAAATACTATCAGGGACATTATATTTCTCTTTAGCGACCTTCATATTTACTGGAATAGACGCAATAGAACTACAAGTTGAAATCGTGTATACCCAAAGTTCAGCACTATTCTTTATGAATTTCAGAGGATTGATCTTAGCAAATACCAGCAAAAATCCTCCATAGACAAAAATTATCTGTGCCAAACAAGCTAAATAATAAGTCCCTACTAGAACAGCCATACTTGTAAATATACCTGCACCATACTTGCCAAACGAGTTGGCCATAAGGAAAAAAACACCTATAGGAGAAACGGCCATTACCATACCAATTAGAGAAAAGACCATGGTGCTTGCGCTGTTAAAGAACTTTTTCATGGTATCTTTATGTTCTTCATTCTTCATTTTTAAAATAGCAACACCCAAGAAAATAGCAATAACCAATGTTTGAACAATATTACCTGAAGCAAACGTCTGCACCATATTTGTCGAGAACAATCCTTTGAAAAAACTTGCAACGGTAACATTAGCTGAACCTGTTATTTTTTGCGTAGCTAGTCCTGCAAAATTTGCAAAACTGCCCGGCTGCAGAAGACTAGCAACAATAATTCCAACAAAACACGCCAAGATGGTTGTTATAATGTAATAAGCAATGATACGCATACTCACCCTCTTCAATGCGCCCAAACTATCTTGAGAAATAATACCTGTAACTATAGTACAAATAACCATGGGAACTACAATCATTTTTATGCAGTTAAGCCAAATATCACCGATAAATCCCAACTGAGTCATTGGCTTTCCTATTACCAGCCCCGCAATGGTCCCCAATATCATTGCTAAAAATATTTGTGTCGCTAAGGATATTTTTTTGCCACAGATAGTCATACTTTCTCCTCCTCATCACTATTTTATAACTCGGATGCCAGCTTCCTTATAATATCAGCAGACTCTTTTGCATCCTCTTCGGTGATACCTTTATAAAAAACAAGGCGCACAGAATTTTTTAATATAGGCCTTATTAAAAGTCCTGCAGCTTTCGCTCTCTTGCAGAATTCTTCAGGCGAAATCCCCGCATCTTCTAAATCCAACATAAGAATATTTGTTTGCACGTTACTTTGTACTTTAATTTTATTTAGGTTTTGCAATAAAGAAGCACAAAGGACTGCATTATTATTATCTTCGCTTAATCTTTCAATATTATGCTCTAAGGCATAAATTGCTGGTGCCGCTGCGATGCCGCCTTGCCGTAGTGCCCCACCCAATAATTTGCGATTATTTTTTGCCTCGTTAATAAATTCAGTAGT
>JAAYAE010000135.1 GCA_012719555.1 Acholeplasmataceae bacterium
ATTAATGAGTTCGTTCGGCTTAGTAATAGCGAAAAAATATAATAAATATCTATTTTAGTTAGACGTTTAATTATAATTGTATAATACCTATGTACTATCTTAAAGAGATGAATCTTTTCAGATTCATCTCTTTTTATGTACACTTATAGTATATTATGGTGGTGTTTTAAAACTAATGTCCTACCATCAAGAGCTATTGTGTGGCATATAAAATTCACGCTGTTATAGATAAATACAAGGAGGCTTTACATATGAAATCATTAGTTAATAGCATGGAAAAAGTAATGCTTCGCCAGATTATAAATAGGACGTTGAAATGTTCAAAACATGATCGCGAAAAAAATCTTATAGAAATATTAACTACGGTAGAAAAAATTGCCGGACCATTATTTGCCGGTGAAAGCTACCAAGCTGCGAAAAGAATAATTATAGAACCTAAAGGTAAATGGAAAAGTTATGTGGAATCACTAATAAAAGAAGTTGATCACACAGTGCTACGCACCACAGCTCTAAATCTTGGCTTTGAAGCCGCGTATTTGGGCACAAAAACAGTTCGTGCTAATCGCGAGAAGTATGGGTTTAATATACCTTGGGTTATTTTGCTTGACCCTACAAGTTCTTGCAATATGAATTGTAAGGGATGCTGGGCGGCAAAGTATGGGCATAATATGAGTCTTTCTTATGAGGAAATTGATAAAACCATAATGCAGGCTAAGAAATTAGGGATTCACTTTTTTATGTACACTGGCGGAGAACCATTGCTGCGGAAGGATGATTTGGTGCGTTTGTGCAAAAAGCATGATGATTGCTATTTTCTCGCCTTTACTAATGGGACATTAATAACAGAAGGCTTCTGTAGAGAAATGCTTAAAATAGGTAATCTTTCTTTGTCTCTAAGCCTTGAAGGATTTGAAGAAATTAATGACTCAAGACGTGGAAAAGGAGCATTTAAGAAAACATTGGCAGCTATGGATTTATTAAAAAAATTCAAACTGCTTTTTGGGGCTTCCGTTTGCTATACCAAGGAAAATTTAGAGATGGTAACTTCAGATGTTTTTTTAGATTTACTAATTTCCAAGGGCTGCCGTTATAGTTGGTATTTTCACTACATGCCGGTGGGCATAGATGCTGTAAAAACACTTTTACCAACTCCTGAGCAGAGGGCCTATATTTATCGCAGACTAAGAGAGGTACGTGCTGCCAAAGGTGGAAAACCGATTTTTACTATTGATTTTCAAAATGATGGCGAATTTATGGGAGGATGCATTGCGGGAGGCAGAAACTATTTGCATATTAATGCTAATGGTGACGTTGAACCTTGTGTATTCATTCACTATTCTCAATCTAATATAAAAAAGGATACTTTGCTTAATTCGTTGCAACAACCTTTATTCCTTGCGTATAGGGACAATCAACCTTTTAATAATAATCATCTTCTTCCTTGTCCAATGCTGGAAAATCCGGAAAAACTTGTGCAAATGGTTAAAGAAACCAAAGCTGTTTCAACGGATTTGCAGGCTCCTGAAGAAGTGGTTGATTTGTGCGAAAAGTGTAAAGAATATGCGGAGAATTGGAGACCTGTAGCAAATAAATTGTGGGCAAAGAATCCTCATAGTACTAGTTATTATGAAAATCATTTTAAAAAAAATAAGCATGAGTTGGGTTAAGAATAATTAACTAAAAAACAAAGAGTTTGCGCTATTGCGCAAACTGTTTGTTTTTTAGTTAATATTTTTTTAC
>JAAYAE010000136.1 GCA_012719555.1 Acholeplasmataceae bacterium
AGGTGTATTTTTAAAAATTTGTTTTTAGTATAAGTACAAGTGTTGAATTGTACTGTAATATAAATGTTATATCGGCTTGAGTCTATAAATAATACTAGATAGTTGCCGTAGAAAGGAAATGAAAATGGATTTTAATTCTCATTATACCCCTATCCATCCAGAAAAAGTGTAATATATGCTAATAATGGTATGGTTTGTACTTCCCAGAGCCTAGCGGCACAGGCAGGACTTAGAATTATGCAGGAGGGGGGGAATGCCATTGATGGGGCAATTGCTACGGCAATATGTCTTACTCTGCTGGAACCTACAGGAAACGGACTAGGCAGTGATGCCTTTGCCTTAGTGTGGGTTAAAGATAAATTATATGGCCTTAACGGTAGTGGTTATGCACCCAAAAAATTAAATGCTGAGCTTTTGCAAGCAAAAGGTATAAAAGATACTATGCCGGACAGAGGCTGGGAAGCTGTTACTGTTCCAGGTGCACCATCGGCTTGGGCTGAGCTGCATAAAAGATTTGGCCGGCTGCCCTTCGCACAACTATTTGCACCTGCCATTGAATATGCGGAAAAAGGGTTTCCGGTATCTCCTGTCATTGCAGAATTTTGGGCAAAAGGCTTAGATATATTTAAAAAGTACGAGACAGAGCCTGCTTTTAAGGGCTGGTTTGACCTTTTTGCACCTAGTGGTAAAGTACCTGTGGCGGGAGAGCTTGTAAAAATGCCTGCTTTTGCTAAAACTTTTAGGCTCTTGGCGGAAAGTTACTGTGAAGCATACTACCGAGGAGAAATTGCCGAAGAAATTATAAAATTTTCTGATACCACAGGAGGATATTTTACCAAGGAAGATTTGGCTAAATATCACGCACAATGGGTGGAGCCCATTAGTGTTAATTACCGTGGCTATGATGTTTGGGAAATACCACCAAACGGTCATGGAATTGTCGCTCTCATGGCTTTAAAAATATTAAATGGATTTTCTTTTGAAGAGCGGGAGAGCGTTTCCACATATCACAAACAAATTGAGGCTATTAAATTAGCATTTACTGACGGTAAGAAGTATGTTGCTGATGCTCGTTATATGAAAACGAAGGTTAAGGATATGCTTTCTGAAGAATACGCAGCCACGCGGAGATTTCTTATTGGCAACGAAGCCTTACAGCCTTTGCCAGGTACACCTTTTAGCGGCGGTACTGTATATCTTTGTACTGCTGACAACGAAGGAAATATGGTGTCATTTATTCAGAGTAATTTCCAAGGTTTTGGCTCAGGTATTGTGGTGCCTAAATATGCTATTTCTCTAAATGATCGAGCTTCTGGGTTCAGCCTTGATCCAACATCAGACGATTATATATTACCGGGTAAAAAACCTTATCATACAATTATTCCGGGCTTTTTGACTAAGGGCGACGAAGCAGTTGGACCCTTTGGCGTTATGGGAGGATTCATGCAGCCACAAGGACATGTGCAGGTTGTTACCAATACCATAGACTTTATGATGAACCCACAGGCTGCGTTGGATGCCCCTAGATGGCAATGGACTAGCGGAAAAAGAATTGAAGTTGAAAGCTCGGTTCCTGCAGATATCGTTGAGGGTTTGCGTAAAAAGGGACATGAAGTTGTAGTTGCAGAAGATACTTCCGGTTTTGGCCGTGGACAGATTATTTGGCGTAAAAGTAAAAATGTTTTGGCCGGAGCAACAGAACCTCGTGCAGATGGCACGGTTGCTGCTTGGTAGAAAAAATATGACAATGCATCCCAAATATTAAATTACCTTTAACATTTGGGATGCATTGTTTTGGCAGTGA
>JAAYAE010000137.1 GCA_012719555.1 Acholeplasmataceae bacterium
ATATGATATTGAAAAAGGTGCCGGCACCATGAATCCGTCAACATTTTTAAGAGTTTTAGGTCCGGAACCCTGGCGTGTATGTTATGTGGAACCTTCTCGTCGCCCTGCAGATGGTCGTTATGGGGACAATCCCAACCGATTATTTCAGCATCACCAATTTCAAGTAATTGTAAAACCATCTCCTAGTAATATCCAGGAGCTATACTTAGAGAGCTTGGCACAATTAGGAATTCGCCAAGAAGAACATGATATACGTTTTGTGGAAGACAACTGGGAATCACCTACTTTGGGTGCCTGGGGTTTGGGTTGGGAAGTATGGTTAGATGGCATGGAAATTACTCAATTTACGTATTTTCAACAGGTGGGAAGTATTGATGTAAAACCTGTTACCGTAGAAATAACGTATGGTCTAGAGCGTTTGGCAATGTATATTCAAGGGGTAGAAAACGTATTTGACATTGAATGGGTAGATGGTATTACTTATGGTGATGTTTTCCATACTAATGAAGTTGAACAATCCTTTTATAATTTTCAAATTGCAGATATAGATCTGTTATTTGACCTTTTCGATAAGTATGAAGCAGAGGCCAAAAGAGTCATTGCTACTGGAAATATTCGGCCTGCCTATGATTATGTTTTGAAATGTTCTCATACTTTCAATTTGCTGGATTCTCGGGGTGCTATTAGCGTAAGTGAACGCACAGCTTTTATTGGTCGGGTGCGAGCCATGGCAAGGCTATGTGCTTCTGCTTATGTTGAGCAGAGAGAAAAACTGGGATATCCACTTATGAAGGAAGGGAAAAAATAATGGAAAAATTATTATTTGAAATAGGAACAGAAGAAATACCAGCGAAATTCATGCCGGATATTTTGCAACAATTAAAAACATTGGCAGAAAAAAAGATGGAAGAACTGCGCATTCCTTTTAGTTCGGTACGAGTTTATGGGACTCCACGTCGTATGGCGTTTATTGCTGATGATGTTGCCAAGGCGCAAGCAGATTCTACGGTAGAGAGCAAAGGACCTTCTGTTAAAATAGCTTTTGGCCCTGATGGGACACCTTCCAAGGCGGCAATTGGGTTTGCACGCGGCCAAGGAATTGATGTAAAAGATTTAGATACTCGTGGTGAATACGTTTATGCCGTTAAGCATTTACAGGGAAAAGCTGTAATAGAACTTTTGCCGGCTATGTTAGATGACATCATTCATTCACTTTCATTCCCCAAGAATATGCGCTGGGCTGATTACGACTTCAAGTTTGTCCGCCCTATTCGTTGGTTGGTAGCCTTGTTGAACGATAAAGTAATTCCGGTAGAAATAACAGATGTGAAATCGGGAAACAAAACCATGGGTCATCGTTTTTTAAGTAGTGGAGCAATTATTATTCCCACTGCCGGGGATTATGAGAAAGTCTTGTCTGACAATTTCGTTATTGTAGATCAAGATAAAAGGCGCGCTATTATTCGTAAGCAAGTTGAAGAACTAGGTAGGGCAGAAAATGGAGTAGTTGCAATTGATGCAGATTTATTGGAAGAAGTATTGTATTTGGTAGAATATCCTACAGCTTTGTGTGGACATTTTGATGAAAAATATTTAAAACTACCTAAAGAGGCGGTAATTACACCTATGCGTGACCACCAGAGATATTTCCCAGTGTTGTCTGCTGAAGGCAAGCTGCTTGCCAAGTTCATAACTGTACGCAATGGCGATGATAAGCATTTAGATACTGTGGCTCATGGTAATGAAAGAGTACTAAGGGCACGTCTTAGTGACGCTGAATTTTTCTTTAATTTAGATTGCAAGAAATCATTGCTTACACATCGTGATGAGCTAAAAACAGTAGCCTTCCAACAAGGCTTGGGCAATATGCTTGAGAAGACTATTCGCTTGGCTGCCTTAGCGTCTAAATTACAAGAAGAAGTTAATGTTTCTGTTAACATGGAAGATTTGAATAAGGCTGCCGAGTTGTCCAAGGCTGATTTGGTTACCGGCATGGTGACGGAATTTACAGAATTGCAAGGTGTTATGGGCCGGGAATATGCTCTTTTGGATGGAGAAAAACAGGAAGTAGCACAAGCTATTTATGAACACTATTTGCCACGGTTTGCTGGTGATGAACTGCCCAAAGGAGAGTTAGGCCGCTTAATCGGTATTGCCGACAAAATTGATAACATAGTTGCTACCTTTAGCCGTGGTAAAGCTCCTACCGGTTCGCAAGATCCATATGCTTTGCGCAGACAAGCTTTGGGCGTAGTAAATATTGCTTTGGAAGCCAAATATAATTTCTCTTTGAAAAAAATAATGGCCGACGGGTTGCAATTACTTAATGTTTCCATAGAAGATATTAAGTTGCTTGTACCGCAGTTGCTGGAATTCTTCAAACAGAGAGTAAAAAATATGATGTTAGATAATGGAATTCGCTACGATGTAATAGATGCGGTGCTAGCTGATAATAATAATGACGACTTACTTGATTTATTCACCAGAGCAAAAGCTTTGTCAGACTATGTGCAAACGCCGGCAGCCATAGACAGTATTCAGGCTTTTACACGGGTAGATAATATTTGCAAGCAAACAGTTAGTGAAATTGCAATTAATCAAAGTTTATTCCAAGATTCGTCAGAAAAAGAACTTCATGAACTTTTGATGAAGCTGCATAAAGAAGCCATTCCTGCTTTAATGCAATATGACTATGCGGCAGTTTTGCAAAAAGGCAATCAATTAGCTGCTCCTGTAAATAAATTCTTTGACGCTGTTATGGTTATGGATAAAGATGAAAATGTAAAAAACAACCGTTTGGCTCTTCTGTGCCAGGTTAAAGAATTTGCTAATATGGTTGGTGACTTAAGCACTATTGTGTTGTAAAATCTTGTTAAAAATTCTTTATTTTCTTGTTGAACATCAAACATAAATATGATATAGTGTATACTATATTAAAGAATTAGCAATAAAAAGCATATGATAAAAGGAGACCTAACATGAAAAAAGAAGAGCAATTTTTACTGTGGTTTGAGCAGCTAGAAAGAGGAGATGTGGCTATTGTAGGTGGCAAATCTTCTTCCCTTGGTGAAATGACTTCTAAAACAGATGTGCCTGTTCCCTATGGTTTTGCAACTACAGCTTATGCCTATAGATACTTTATTGAGAAGAGCGGCTTGCATGAAAAAATGCGTACTATTTTGTCAGAGCTAACTGATGTAGAAAACGGAGTACTACTTCGTGACGTGTGTTCTCGTTTACGTGCCGCGATTATGGCTGAAGAGATGCCAAAGGATTTGAAAAAAGCTATCTCCGAAGCATACAAACAATTAGCCCAGAAGGTAGGGACAAAGGCTCCTTATGTAGCTGTTCGTTCTAGTGCTACTGCCGAAGATCTGCCGGATGCTAGTTTCGCAGGACAACAAGACACTTACCTTAATGTGCAGGGTGCAGAAACTATAATTGCTAAAGTTAAGGAGTGTTATGCTTCTTGTTTTACTGATCGTGCTGTTTATTATCGCGAGAAACAGGGTTTTGATCATCTTGAAGTTGCGCTAAGCGCAGTTATTCAAATGATGGTATTTTCCAAAGCTGCAGGAGTTATGTTTACAGTAAATGTTGCAACCGGTGACGATAAAAACATAATGATTGAAGCGGCTTATGGCCTGGGTGAATATGTAGTGCAGGGAACAGTAACTCCTGATAGTTATATTGTTTCTAAAGCAGATATGAAGATTGTTGCCTGTGATGTTAATGAACAGGATGTTATGTTGATTCGTAAAGAGGGCGGAGATTGTGAAGAAGTTCCTGTGCCTAAAGAAGATAGAAAAAAACAGACACTGACCGATGAACAGATAATTGAATTAGCTGGTTATGCTATGAAAATAGAGAAACATTATGGCTGTTATATGGATATGGAGTGGGGCGTTGACGAACGTAATGGTAAAATTTGGATTTTGCAAGCTCGTCCTGAAACAGTTTGGTCTCGTCGCAACAAAGATGGAGGAAAACAGGGTACAATGACAAGTTCTGTAACTACTGATCGCAATGTAATTGTTAAGGGATTACCTGCAAGCCCGGGTTTAGAGGCTGGCCGGGCTCATGTTATTTTGAATCCTGCTGATATCGACGAATTCAAAGATGGGGAAATTCTTGTTACCGAGATGACGGCACCTGACTGGGTTCCTGCTATGAAAAGAGCAAAGGCTATTGTTACTGACAGCGGAGGAATGACCTGCCATGCATCTATTGTTAGCCGTGAACTTGGCATTCCCTGTATTGTAGGAACAAAGAGCCGCGGTGAGGCTGCGACTATTACTATTCCTAACGGAGCCGATATTACTGTTGATGCTACCAATGGAATTGTGTATGAGGGAATTCTAGAAACTCACAAGAAACATGAGTCAGACAGTGGCCAAGTTGTTATGGCAGAGACCTTCCCAGTTACCGGGACTAAGATTTATATGAATTTGGGCGATCCTGATTTGGCGGAAAAATATTCTGTATTGCCTTGCGATGGTATTGGTATTATGCGCGAAGAGTTCATTTGGACAACATATATTCATGAACATCCTCTATATTTAATAAAATCAGGTCATCCTGAAAAAGTTGTAGATCAATTAGCTGAAGGATTCCGTCAAGTTTGCCAAGCTATGGCACCAAGACCGGTTACTTTGCGCTTTAGTGATTTTAAATCCAGCGAATATCGTGATTTGAAGGGCGGAGATGAATTCGAGCCTTACGAGCCAAGTTCCTTATTAGGTTGGCGGGGTGCATCTAGGTACTATGATCCTAAATACATTGAAGCTTTCAAATTAGAAATTGCTGCCGTTCGTAAAGTGCGTGAAGAATATGGCTTGAAGAACCTTAACGTTATGATTCCATTCTGTCGTACAGTTGATGAATGTGAGAAAGTAATAAACTTAATGGCTCAGGAAGGTCTACAGCGTGGCAAAGATTTCAAGGTTTGGTTAATGGCTGAAATTCCTGCTAACATTATTTTAGCTGATAAATTTAATAAATTTGTTGATGGCTATTCTATTGGTTCTAATGATTTGACCATGTTGACTCTAGGCTGCGATCGAGATAATGATACAGTTTCCCATATTTTCGATGAACGGGACTTAGCTGTACGCCGTTCTGTAAAGCATCTTATAGATGTAGCTCATAGTGAGGGCAAGACGGTTTCTATTTGTGGACAGGCTCCCAGTGTTTATCCTGAATTTGCAGAGTTTTTGGTTAGAAGCGGAATTGATAGCATGTCTGTAAACCCTGATACTGTGAAATTCACGAAAAAAATGGTCGCTCAAGTTGAACAACGTATTATGCTCGATGCTTTGCCCGGTAAGGGCCGCAAAAATGATGATGAGAACTTGAAATGGTAATTGTATGAATAAAAGCCTCGCTTCATTTGAAGCGAGGCTTTTCAAATTGCCAAATAATGATTTTATAGTGTATTCTTTGACATATATGGGCAAATATAATATAAATAGTGTACAAGAAAATAAAAAATATTAATAATTAGAGTTTTTTTCCACTTAAAAAAGGGTTTTTAGTATTC
>JAAYAE010000138.1 GCA_012719555.1 Acholeplasmataceae bacterium
CTCTATAAATCAGAGTAACAGCCTTTTAATTTTTTAAGTATCATATGCGTAAAATCATAGCATTACTTAAAATTATTTACAAAAATATAATGGCGGAGAAGGTGGGATTCGAACCCACGGTTCCTTGCGGAATCACTAGTTTTCAAGACTAGCGCCTTAAACCACTCGGCCACCTCTCCATGTAGACACAGGTCAAAGTATAATATATGCTGCTATTCTTGTCAAGTCATTCTGTGTCAACAAGAAGAGTTGCATTTAATATCTTTTATCTGATAGACTTGCTAAATACTGGCAATAGAGTAGTATATAGAGTAAGGGATATACCGATTAGTATTTTTAATTGTTATCTCCAAAATTTTCTCAGAAAGGGGCTAAGCCTCCATGGATTTATCTCCATATATGCATAAACGCATACTTAAATTTCAAAAAGATGAAATTACCGGTAAAATCCTTTGCTCTGAAATTGCCGGTATGATGAAAAATGCCGACAATAAAAAAGTTCTTATGGAAATTTCCCAAGCTGAAAATCTACATTATGAACAATGGAAACTATTTACAGGCAAGGACATCGACCCAAGTTGGCTAAAAATACGTAGCTACAAGTTCCTCTACATAGTATTAGGCGAAACCTTTGTCATAAAACTTTTAGAACAAATTGAACAAGTAGGCATTAAAGAGCTAAATGAAATTATTAAAGAAATCCCTGAAGCCAAAAAAATAATTCCACAAGAAGAAGAACATGAGAATAAATAAATTGCCCTCATTGACGAAGAAAAGTTGAAATATGTTGGCTCCATGGTTCTTGGCCTCAATGATGCTCTGGTAGAATTAAGCGGCACTATTGCTGGTATGACTTTCGCCTTGGGGAATACAAAACTAGTAGCCTTAGCCGCGATTATTACAGGGTTTGCAGCAACACTTTCTATGGCAGCCTCAAATTATTTGGCCGAACGTGCTAATAGAAGTGAAACTGCTGTAAAATCCAGCATTTATACCGGCATGGCCTATTTAATTACCGTAATATTGTTAATTCTTCCTTATTTGATTTTACCCGCCCCGTGATATCTTGCCGCCTTCGTCATTATGATTATCATGGTCGTACTTATTATTGGTTCCTTCAATTTTTATGTCTCTGTCGTTCAATCTATAGCCTTTTGGCCCCGCTTCACTGAAATGGCTGTTATAACCCTAGGCATTTCCGCGCTATCATTTGTCATTGGCATTGCAGCAAAAAACATCTTAGGCATAGACGTCGGTTAGCAGAGATCAACTTTAATATATGTAATCATCGTTATCCACTACTCAACCCATGGCAATGTCTGTTTCATACACTACTTTTTCTTCACACTCCAAGGCCTGATGGTTAAGTTTCAGCATATAACCTTCAGTTTTAGTTACATACTCTTTATCTTTAATAAGCAGTAGATTACTCTGTACATTATAACAGGCACTGCGCAGTGCAGCTCTTGCAAGAAACGCTGCCACTGTTGCATCAGTTATGGCTGATTTGTTACCGATAAGCACTATTTGTGAAGCAATTTCTAGAACCTCCATGCAAGACTCTGCTATTTTCAGAGGAACCTCCGCCGCATCATAGGCAGCTACTTCGATAGCCTTATCTCTAAGACTTTGTTCGTGCTCGGTTGTATGTGGCATTTTATAGGCATGCATAAATCCTTCAAACACAGCGGCATCAGCCGATACTAGTGCCTCCATACGTGTGCGCAGTATTTCGGCAGACATTAAAATAGGCCTAATTTGAGCTTCCACAGCCAGATATTTTTTCTTTCCCACCGTTAGATTAGCAACCATCGATGTCAAAGCTGCAGCAATGGCTCCTGCCAGTGCTGCAGCACCCCCGCCACCCGGTGTAGGTGCATTAGACGCTAGTTCTGCTAAAAACTCTTTACAGGGCTTGTCCATTAATTGTTCTGTCATAATACCGCTCCTAACTATTATTAGTTTTATTTCCACCATATACTACAGATTGTTATAATCTGTAGTATAATATATTTTTTCAACACTAGTATATTGGTTAAAGAGCACCTTTTCCATGACTACCTATACCAGCACAGTAAAATATAGTATAATAATAACATAAAGTATGAAATTTTGCCCAAAGAAGGTCTAATCTTATGGATTTAGTTACTAAATTAGCTGCAAACCGCATGCTTACCTCTGATGAATTTCAAAATTTAATGCTCACGGAAGATGCAACCCTTAGAGCAAAACTTTTTCGCTTTGCCCAACAGGTAACAGCGCTAAATTTTCACAACAAAGTATATCTACGCGGCCTTATTGAATTTACTACACATTGCCAGCGGGATTGTTTTTATTGCGGTCTTCGCTGCAGTAATAAGCATGCAGAACGCTATCGTCTAACCAAAGAACAAATTTTGGAGTGTTGCAAAGAAGGCTATGCACTGGGCTTCCGGACCTTCATACTTCAAGGTGGAGAAGACCATTTTTTCACCGATAACGTCATGTGCGATATTATTTATTCTATTAAAACCCTTTATAAAGATTGTGCCATTACCCTTTCCATCGGGGAACGCTCACTAAATGCTTATAAAATGTTTTATGATGCTGGAGCAAACCGCTATTTATTGCGCCATGAAACAGCAGATTCCCTTCATTATTCCAGACTTCATCCCCCCTCAGACTCTTTAGAAACACGCAAAGAATCTTTGTACAACCTAAAAGAACTTGGCTACCAAGTGGGAACCGGATTTATGGTAGGATCGCCCTACCAGCTTACAGAATATTTTGCTGATGATTTAGCCTTCATCAAAAAACTGAATCCTGCTATAGTAGATATAGCGCCGTTTATACCCAACAAAGACACACCTTTCCGCCATCAGTCACCAGGTTCTCTAGAAGATACTCTGCGCCTACTTGCTATATTACGACTTATGCTTCCACATGCTCTTATGCCCGCAGCAGCAACACTTGCAGCCCTACACCCTAATGGCCGGCAGCATGGCATTTTAGCAGGAGCCAATGAGGTTACGCCTAATTTAACACCGGCAAATGTCCGAAGGAAATATTTTTTATATAATAATCAAGCTAGTACACAAGAAGAAAAAGCGGAAAATTTGCGTTTTCTCAACGCACAGATGAAAAATATGGGCTATGAATTATGCATCGACCGTGGCGACTATGTACCTGAAACAACACCATGAAAAGAATGTAAATAGAAAATTACCAAATTAAGGTGTCTAATATACACATTAATTTGGTAATTTTTTTATTTTTCTACCAATTCTCTCACGCGCTGACAATTTTCAGTATCTGTTAAAACATATAAATAGTCACCGGCAATTATTTTAGTATCCCCTGAAGGCACGATATCATTTTCTCCACGCTTTACATCAACTAATAATGTATGCTCCGGCCAAGGAATATTCTTAATCATTTTTCCCTCAATAAAGCTTCCGCTTTCTACCGACAATTCAATAACATTACGTGTACATTTTTTTTCCATGGTTTGTGCATTGGCTTTGTCTTTAGCCAAAGCCTTTTGTAACAGAGAATCATAAATTGGTTTACTATGGCATAATTCTGCCACTACATAGGAAAATACCGCGACTATAGCCAAAGGCACTAAATGTTTAAAGGATGCCGTCATTTCCATTATTAAGATAATACCTGTAATAGGTGCTCTAACCGATGCTGAAAAGAAACCTGCCATAGCGAAAATAATAACATGTATGCGATAATATGATTCCAAAAGTCCCACATCAACCAGTATAGAGCCTATAATATTTCCTGTTAAAGCGCCTATAACTAACATGGGAAGGAAGAACCCACCCGGCACACCGCAACCATAGCTGAGCATAGTAAATACAAACTTGCAAACCACAAGAACCAGCAAAACCTGTAAAGAAAAATCCATAGTAACCAAAGCATCCACAAGCTGATTACCACCGGCTAAAACCTGAGGCAGATAAAAACCCAGCGGTATTGCTACCATAAGTGGCAATGCAATACGCATAAAATTATTTTTGAAAATTGACAACTTATAAAAGTCTGCTGATTTAATCAAGCAATAATTAAAAAAAGCACCAAAAAGCCCCAAACAAATTCCTAGCAGTGCTAAATATGGAAAATATTGCACTGGTAATCTAGACATATCCGGAAATAAAAAAATTGTATTCTGCCCAAAAAAAAGGCGTGAAATTATGGTCGCTGTAAGGGCCGCTGCCAAAGAAGGCAAAAGCACTACCACAGAAAAATTCTTGTGCAATTCTTCTAAAGTAAAAATAACACCTGCCAATGGTGCATTAAAAGCCGCCGCCAAACCCGCTCCTGCGCCACTGCTAATTAAATAGCGTTCTTCCATACGTGTACGTCCTAAGAACCGGCTAAAACCTTGCCCCGTCATTGCCCCTAATTGAATAGCCGGACCTTCACGGCCTAGAGATAAGCCAGCGCCAATACCTAATATACCTCCCAAAAGCTTGGACAAAATAATGCGCCACCAAACGGTTTTATACAGGCCCAAAATATTGCCCTTAACTTGAGGTATACCACTACCAGCCGACAATGGTTCATAAGCTACCAGCCTAGACAAAACGAAAGCAATACAGAGGAACAGCGCAATTATCCCTAATACATAAATAATACTGACACCACTTAAAAAGTTATAAAGCTGTTCTCTCCAAGCATCAGCATAATTCAAAGCGAAACGAAAAAAACCAACTACACAGCCGGAAAAAACACCTACTAAGATACCTTCTCCTACCAACCGTAGCCGAAAATTTTGCCAATGATTTAAATTGTTATAAGTTTCTATTTTTTGTTTATCTACCATTTTTACCTCAACAATATTATTTTCTATTCCTTAGTATAATACTTTTAAGGCTAATTAAACAAGCAAAAAGGCATTTGCACAGTAAAATTACCCGCTGTGCAAATGCCTTTGTCTGTAATAATTATTTAAACAAACCGGTAAAATCAAAAGTAGCAAAATAATCAGAAGGTTTTTCTGCTCGCCTTATCATTTCTACGCCGCCGTTTTCTTTTAAAAGCAATTCCGAACTATGCAATTTCCCGTTGTAATTATAGCCCATAGCAAAACCATGAGCCCCGGCATCATGAATAAATAACAAATCACCTATAGCTATCTTTGGCAACATTCTATCAATAGCAAATTTATCATTATTCTCGCATAAACCACCTGTTACATCATATTTATGGTCACAAGGCAAATCTTCTTTCCCTATAACGGTAATATGATGATAAGAGCCATACATAGCAGGCCGCATTAAATTCGCTGCACAGGCATCTACGCCAATATATTCCTTGTACGTATGTTTTTCGTGAATAGCACGAGTGACCAAAGCTCCATATGGCCCCGTCATAAAGCGACCCATCTCTGTATAAATAGCTACATTATCCAACCCGGCAGGTACTAAAACTTCTTCATAAACTTTACGTACGCCTTCACCTATAGC
>JAAYAE010000013.1 GCA_012719555.1 Acholeplasmataceae bacterium
ATTATTGGTAGATATATAATTTAATCATTTTCATACTTTACTCATACATATAAAGTCTTTTTAACCAAAAAGCCACGAATATAAATAGTAACATACTGCACCAATAAAAAAAACTACAGCCAACATTGGTAGCACAAAAAAAATCAAACCGATTATTATCACGAAAAAAATCAACCGCCATACCCAGCTTATGCCTAACCCAAAAGTTTGGACATGAATTCTGCTATGCTTTGGTTCTTCATGTTCTTCTTTATCATAAACACGGAAACCATTCTCATTTTCATCCTTTGTATCTTCAATAGTAATGCCATCAAAAGTGTCTCTTTCATCCTGAGTCAAAACCTTAACCTCTAATGGTTCATTAGGTGCTTGACAATTTGGACATTCTTTCAACCCATCAACATATTCAAATCCGCATTTTTTACAAATCATTATTATCCTCCAGCACTACAACTTTTTAGAAAACATCATCATGAGGAAACCCTCTTCGTTACAATAACGAGGATCATATGTTTCAATACCTAATTTTTGTTTTATTTGCTCAGTTGCTAGATTTAAATCCTGACGTGGTACATTCCAAGACATCTCTTTTATGCTTTGCGGTGAATAACTGTAAACCCCATTTAAGCGGAGATATGTTTCTACTACTCCTGAAGCCCAAAGTTCTGGATTTTTTAAATCGTTAGGTTGAGCTTTAGAAAAATCTTTCCACAACCGACTAGCCAAAGAAATATCTCGGCAGGAAAAATGTTGTGGTCTCATGATTTTTTGTATGTACTTAACAACTACGTCGTCTTCACTGATTTCTTCATCCGGACTATAATTTTGCACATTTGTTTTATAATTAAACCCATTGATAGCAAAGTAATGTGCAGAAAAATAAGTCAACCGCCTCACAACCATTGGGTGCCTTGCTACAAAATCTGCCATTGTTCCATGTGGTTCTTGTATCTTATACCAATTATAAAAACTATCCAACAGTCCATGTAGTCTTTTTCTTGCAATAGGGTTTATTTGAAAGCATCTTACATAATTCATTACCATTGTCTTGTTATAAAAAATGTGTCCAACAACGAGCATATCCTTAATATCAGCATCTATATCTAAAGGCAAATTTAGAGAATATTCCTCATTGGTTAAAAAATCTTTACAGGCATAAAATCCTTCTTCACAAGCTTCTTCTACCGTAAAAATAGCCAAACGAGATTTACAAAGTTCATTTACTAACTCTAAATTATTACTTTTGCCATTATCAGCAAAATGCTGCAAAGGTGTTTTATCGTCAGCAATTAAATGATAATCAAAAAGAAAATAATCCCAAAAACATTGCCAAAACTCTTCTGTCTCAGGTTCTACTTCCATTTTATCAGTAGAAAAGAAACCATGGTAAAAGAAAACTGCACGCTCTAAATCTAAATTAAAGCTATCTTTTTGAAAATAATCATGAAGCTCTTCTAACAGCTCTGCCAAAGCATCGCCCATATTTAGGAATATTTTCGTTGGTACATCAGCGGCTGCATATTCCACCCTCTTATATTCTCCCGGTAAAAAATCACCTTCAGAATTTATTAAAGCCAAAGTGCCATCGTCTTTAAGCAACTGAGTTTTTGCCATATGTGGTGCCAATGCGCTGCTAATGGCATGTCTTTCTTTTAAATACACGAAAAGACCACCTATAACCTCTAGGAACTCTTTAACGCTATTATAAGAAATTTCAAAATCTGTAACATTGCGTCCACACCAAGCCACTGCATCTACAATATCATCTTCGCTCATATCACCAAGATAAATCTCGGCATGACCTAGATAAAGGCAGAGCATAAGTATATACTCCCACTCGTCTTGTAATTCATCATCTTCTACACCATTCCAAGCTTCTTTACGCAAAAAACCCTCAACATACTCACGACGTAAAACCGCATTCCAACCATCATCATTTTCATAAAAATTTGCTACTAAATCGTATACATTTACCATAATTCCTCATCTCAAAACATAATAATAATCTATTTAAATAATACTCATAGATTCACTGGTATATATTA
>JAAYAE010000139.1 GCA_012719555.1 Acholeplasmataceae bacterium
ATGTAATTGCTTAATTGAATAATTATCCTCTTTTTTTACACCTACAAGTATATTATTATGAAAATATAAAAAATGCATCTATAAAATTAGGCTTACCTTATAAAAATCTAGTCAATCTACCTTTAATCAGTAAATAAACCTGAGTTATTTAATAGGTTGGAAAGATTCTGATGCATCACAGGGATGGTATCTTGGCCCTTAAACGGCAAGGCTGCCCAGAAAATATACGATAAGAGCAGAGTCATTTTTGGCGCTTCTAGAAAGCTAAAACTTTAGTAAGTTGGAAGAAATTCAACATTGATAAAAAGAGAGCTGGCGTTTTTGCTATGAAAAAGTTTTTATTGTTATTTGTAGTATTGTTTTCGTTGTGTACCAATGTTTTTGCTATGAATTGCAATTGGAGAACCTTACCCGATGGTATTTGCGCTAAATATGCCGCTCAAGAGTTTGAAAAAATTGCTCCTAGTCCTGGCGTGAACTGGTTAGCCTATAATTACGACTGGGTAGTACAAGCGCAACAGGCTGGATGGGTAGTTAAAACAGAGGTGCATTCTGCTATGATTGGAGCTATTGTAGAATGGCAAGGTCTTGAACGTGGCAGTGGACACGTAGCAGTAGTGCGAAACGTTTTAGCAGATAAAATAATTGTAGAAGAAAACAATGTAGGGAAAACTATTGGCAGCATAAATTATACTTTTGCCGATAAAAAATTACAGTCTGAAGTAACAACAGGATGGGGAAAAACTACCATAAGAGCAATTAAATATGAAGACATGGCAAAAATGGACACTAGAAAATTTATTGGTTATATTTGGCCGGTTCGCCAAGATGAATACAATAAATCACCCTCTAAATATGCCATCTCTCTCACCGAACAAATGAATATTAAAGAACCCTTATATAAAGGTTTTGGAGAATATTGGGCAAGCACTTATAGCCTAAAAGAATTCGACAAGACTGCCCCACAGCCTGGCGTAAATTGGCATGGTAAGCTACAAGATTGGGTTAAAAATGCAGATCAAAATGGCTGGGTTACAAAATACAATAGCGATGATGCAAAAATTGGTGCATTAATTATTCGTACCAATCCCGCCAAGAATTTAGTTAAAGTTTGTATTGTTCGTGGAATTAAAAACAGCTTAATTACCATAGATGTAAGAAGAACAAATTTATATCCTATCACTGAGACAATAAATCTGAGTGATTTGAAGAATGCTGATAAGAATGGCTATGTGTTTTTAGGTTATATTTGGCCTATCAGAAAATAGATAAATAAAAATAACCGCCTAGCGCTTTTAGCTCTGGACAGTCAAGTAATTATTAAATATTTAATAAACCAAATAAATAGATTAGGAGGAAACAGCAAATGAAAAGAGAAATCAATGTATTGAACCATGCAACAGAGATTATACAGGGGTTGGAGGGCGGAGTTTTATTAACAACAAAAGCCGATGGCAAAGTCAATTCCATGACAATTTCCTGGGGAACGCTGGGTATTGAATGGCACAAACCAATATTTATAACGTTTGTCAGAGAAGGTCGCTTCACCAGAACACAGCTTGATAAAAATGCGGAATTTACAGTTAATATTCCCTATGGTGCCTATGATAAAAATATCCTGGCATTCTGTGGTACACAAAGTGGACGTACAACAGATAAGATTAAAGAGTTAGGCCTAACACTTGAATCTCCCTTAGCGGTTTCCGCCCCAGGTATCAAGGAACTTCCTTTGACACTCGAATGCAAGGTTATTTACAAACAAAAACAAGATTTACAGTCCATAGCACCGGAAAATCAGGTTTACTATCCACAGGATGTAGATGGCTCTTTCCATGGTACAAACAAAAATGTCGCTATCGCCTATTATGGTGAAATTGTCCGTGCTTATTTCATTGAATAACTAAGAGAATTTATAATATCCAGCACTTCAGTAATTATCATAAACGCTAAAAAACTGGATGCTTAAATTTAAGGACATGACAACCAAACATACGAGGAGACCACTAAATGAAATATGAATGGAAAAAACATGAAAAAAGCCTATATTTTCCTAAGCAAATTCCTGAAGTGATTACAATCCCCAAACAAACATTTTTTATGTTAAAAGGAAAAGGAAATCCAAACAGTGATTCTTTCGCAGAAAAGATTGGCGTTCTTTATTCATTAGCTTATGCCGTTCGAATGATGCCAAAACAGGGTTGTATTCCTGAAGGCTATTTTGAGTACACGGTATACCCGTTAGAAGGACTATGGGATTTAACGGAAAAAGGAAAGCAATCCGGAACATTAAACAAAGATGAACTGCTATATACTATCATGATTAGGCAACCTGATTTTGTCACAACGGGCGTTGTAAATAAAGCATTTGAGATTGTGAGGAAAAAGAAGCCGCATCCATTACTAGATGATGTGATATTCGGAACCATGGAAGATGGATTATCAGTACAAATGCTGCATTTAGGTTCATATGATGATGAACCTAAAAGTTTTAAAATCATGAATGATTTTATAGCGAACAATAACCTTGTGAAGAACTCTTTAATCCATAGAGAAATCTATCTTTCGGACGCTAGAAAAACTCAACCAGATAAACTCAAAACCGTTCTAAGGTATATGGTTAAACCAGTATTATAAATAAATTACTTATTATACCATTTCTTTATAAATGACAAGTCAGATGTTTTTCATGAAAGTATTACACTATTATTTGGCACACTCTTATCAAGCAAAAAGCTCTGTGTAGTTAACAGGTTAGGCAATTGGAGCCTAAATCATCTTAACCACTCAGAGCTTTTCTCTGTTTATTTATATAACAAGAAAACACACTTTATCATACACGCTTATAGCAATTACTATTTTTTTTAAAGGTCACCAATATAAAGCTTTTTTTCTAATATTTCGCATATCTCTTCAAGTATTTTGATTAATTTTTGGCGTTCAGCCAATAATTCTGCATAGGTAGCATATTTATTATCTACACTAGAATCATTGTACTTTTTCCTTATATTTAATATATCAGTAATTTTTTTTGTTATTTTTTTAATATCAGCATCTA
>JAAYAE010000140.1 GCA_012719555.1 Acholeplasmataceae bacterium
ATTCTAATGCAGGAAAGAAGCTGCAACTTCTTAATTTGGATAATTTGGAAAAAGCAACGATTATAAAAGCCCTTGAAGAAGTTGCAGGAGATGCCGGCAGCAAAGACAGAGCTGCAGAACTACTGGGAATAAGCCGAGCGACGCTATATCGTAAAATAAGAGAATATGATATTGTCTAGAATTGTTAAAAAAATAGTGGACAATTGTCTCAAAATGAGATAATATAGCCTTAACGTTATATTTAATTGCGTTAAAGTACAGGCAACGATGCTCTGGAATGATATTCTTCCGGGGCATTTTATTTTTGGGGCAATGGTGCTCCGGCTAGGGAAAATCCCTACCGGGGCTTTTTTGTTTGCCTAAACCCTATAGTTTATGTGGGATTAGGGGAAGTACACAAATATTAGGGTAGTTTTTTTAATAGGAGATGATGGTTTGTGCAGGAGATTTCTTGGGTAAAAAATACTATGCAAAAAAAACTTGGTACGGCAACAGATTTTCTTAGTAGAAATGAAATTGCTAAAGCTAAGGCGTTTCACAAAAGTTTTCCGGAGTACACGGAAACACCATTGCATAGTCTCGAAAATTTAGCAAAATATTTAAAAGTAGGCGGGATTTATGTGAAGGACGAGTCACAGAGATTTGGGCTCAATGCTTTTAAAGTATTGGGAGGTTCGTTTGCTATGGCTAAATATATGGAAAAGCATTTCTATGGGCAGGCAGAGGAACTTACTTGCGCGCAAATTTGTTCGCCTGAGTCCTATGCAAAAACAGGACAGCTTACATTTGTTACAGCTACTGATGGCAATCATGGACGTGGCGTGGCTTGGGCAGCGAAACACATGGGGCATAGAGCAGTTGTATACATGCCCAAAGGGTCTTCGCTTATTAGCTTGAAAAACATACTGGCTGAGGGAGCTGAGGCTTCTATCACTGATTTGAATTATGACGAAGCAGTACGCCTTGCAGCAGAAAAGGCCAAAGCATTTGGTTGGATTGTAGTTCAAGATACTGCTTGGGAGGGGTATGAGGAAATTCCCACATGGATTATGCAGGGGTATGGGACTATTGCTGATGAAGCAATGGATCAGCTTAATAGTGCGGGAATTGAAAAACCTACACATGTATTTTTACAAGCCGGTGTCGGTTCCTTTGCGGCAGCAATACAGGGCTATTTTGCCACAAGGTTTGGCGATGAGAAACCTAAAACTGCTATTGTAGAGCCGAATCTCGCTGATTGCCTGTATAAATCTGTAGTGGCTAATGATGGTAAGCCTAAAAATGTAACAGGAGACATGGCTACTATTATGGCAGGCCTTGCTTGCGGTGAACCAAATATTTTGGGCTGGGAAATCTTGCGGGATTATAGCGATATGTTTTTTTCTTGTCCTGACGAAGTAACAGCAAGGGGAATGAGACTGCTAGGAAATCCTCTCGCTTATGATAAGCGTATTATTTCAGGAGAATCAGGGGCCGTGACAACAGGGCTGTTGTCATATTTGTTGCAGGAAGGTAGCTTAAAAGAGGCTCAAAAGAGTCTTGGTATTGATGAAAATTCTAAAATTCTCTTAATTAGTACAGAAGGAGATACAGATCCTGAAAAATATCGTGATATTGTGTGGGATGGGTTATATGCAAGCACTAAATAAGAGCTATTAGTAAAAACAGAGAGGCTGATGAGCAATGTTTTCAAAACAACAAGAAGAGCAAATAATAGTTTTGTGTCAAGAATTGATTCAGCAAAAAAGCTACTCGGGAAACGAAGGGGGAGCAGTTGCAAGATTGCACAAGGCCTTTGAAAAATGTGGCTATGATGATGTTTTTATCGATGAGTACGGAAGTATCATTGGACATATTAAAGGAAAGCGCCCTGGAAAGAAAATATTGTTTGATGGGCATATTGATACAGTACCGGTTCCTGATGAAACAAAATGGCAGTACGCACCTTTTGGTGGTGAGCTAATTGATAACAAGATATACGGACGTGGAGCTTCTGATATGAAAGGGGCTCTCAGTGCTATGGTTATGGCTGCAAGTTATTTTGCCCAAAGTTGTGACAAAAATTTTGCCGGCGACATTTATGTAGTGGGCGGAGTGCATGAGGAGTGTTTTGAGGGCGTAGCGGCCAGAAAAATAAGTGAGAGAATACATCCTGATTATGTGGTAATTGGAGAAGCTTCAGAGCTGAATATTAAGCGGGGACAAAGAGGTCGTGCAGAGATTATTGTTGAAACAGAAGGAAAATCTGCACATTCTGCAAATCCAGAGGCTGGAATTAATGCGGTTTATAAAATGGCAAAGCTTATACAGAAGCTTTGTGGGCTTAAAGCTCCTGAACAGCAAATTTTAGGTAAGGGGATTCTTGAACTTACTGATATAAAATCAGAACCATATCCGGGAGCTTCCGTGGTTCCGGATTGTTGTAAGGTGACCTACGATAGAAGATTGTTGGTTGGTGAAACTAAAGAGAGCGTTTTAAAACCAATAATTGACACCATAGATGAACTAGCCAGTAGTGATAAACAGTTCAAAGCCAAAACTTATTTAGCCAAGGGTACAGAAACTTGTTATACAGGGGCAATTATTACAGGGGAGCGTTTCTTCCCAGGATGGTTATATGAAGAGGAAGACGAGTTTGTACAAAAAGCACTTTCCGGTTTAAGAAAGGTTGGTCTAAATCCTGAAATAACACAATATTCTTTCTGTACTAATGGCAGTCACTATGCCGGTGAGAAAAGCATAAAAACGATTGGGTTTGGACCTTCGAGAGAAAACCTAGCACATACAGTAGATGAATACATAGAGGTAGAGCAATTACTTAAAGCGGCCATTGGGTATTACGGTATTTTAGGGTCTGTTTTTAAGGAAGGGCAAATTAAATGAAAATTTTAATAGAAAATGGCGAAATTGTTGATGGAACAGGAGAAAAGAGCTATTTAAGTAATATTCTTATTGAAAATGAGGTTATTACGGACATGGGTAATTTTGCTATAAAAAAATGTGAATTGGATCGCATTATTGATGCAAAGGGAATGATTGTTGCTCCCGGCTTTATTGATACCCATAGTCATTCTGATTTGCAGGTTTTACTAAACCCCTATATTGAGCAGAAAATAAGACAGGGAATTACAACTGAATTTTTGGGCCAGGATGGTATTTCTTTGGCGCCATTACCTGAGCAGTATATATCACCATGGAGAAAAAATCTTGCCGGTCTAGATGGAGATAGCGACGCTATAGATTGGCATTATAAAGATACCTCAGGGTATTTGGCCTTGATGGAAAAACAAGGCTTGGGCCTCAATGAAGGATATTTAGTCCCACATGGCAATGTGAGGATGGAAGCCATGGGACTCAATAACAGGCAGCCTACAGCAGCTGAAATGGCAAAAATGTGCATGGTTGTCAGACGAGAAATGGAAGCCGGAGCTTTTGGGCTATCAACTGGGCTTATCTATATGCCTTGTGCTTATGCTGAAACAAAAGAGCTTATTGAGTTATGCAGGGTTGTGGCAGAATACGATGGGGTTTTTGTTGTTCACCAAAGAAGTGAGGCTGATACTATTATTTCTTCCATGGCAGAAGTCCTTGATATTGGGCGCAAGGCGGGTGTGAAAATACATTTCTCTCATTTTAAGATTTGCGGATACAAGAACAGACCTTTTATAGAAGACATGATGAAGTTGTTAGACAAAGGTAAAACAGAGGGAATTTCTATTTCCTTCGATCAATATCCTTACGTTGCAGGAAGTACTATGTTAGGGGTAATTTTACCGCCTTGGGCACATGACGGTGGCACAGATAGACTAATGGAAAGATTGAAAGATAGAAGTCTTCGTAAAAAAATGATTTATGATATGGAACATGGTTTACCGGGCTGGGATAACTTCATTGATTTTGCCGGACTGGAAAAGATTATTGTTACTAGCGTAAAATCAAAGACCAACAAAGACTTAATTGGTAAGAACTTATGTGAGATTGGTGAAATACGTGGCAAAGATCCATATGAAGCTGTTTTTGATTTATTGTATGAAGAAGAAAATGCGGTGGGCATGGTGGATTTTTATGGGGAAGAAGAGGATGTTATAAGCTTTCTTACTAGGAAAGAGCAGAATGTTTGTACGGATGGAATTCTTGCGGGAAAACCTCATCCTAGAGTATTTGGGGCTTTTCCACGAATTTTGAGAAAATATGTACGGGAGAAAAAAGTATTGACTCTAGAAAAGGCAATACAAAAGATGACATTAAAACCGGCCCAAGCTTTTGGCCTTAGAAATAGGGGCAGCATTAAAGTGGGAAATTTTGCCGATATAGTAATTTTTAACCAGAAAACAGTGGGAGACAAAGGGACGTTCTTAAATCCAGAGCAATACCCTGTTGGTATAGAGTATGTTTTAGTAAACGGGAATGTAGTTCTGCACTCCGGCATATATGAAAAAATACCGGCAGGTAAGGTGCTTAGACAGTCCTGGTAACATGGTTTGATAATATGGCTAAGGCTTTATTATAAATTTAATAAAAGGAAGAAGGATTATCATGAAAAAACACAAAAAAATCGTTGGAATTTTCTCTGTTTTATTATTACTTATGTTTCTTGTAGCGGGGTGTGGCCAGTCTTCTACAACCAAAACGGCGGCTAAAGAAAGCCATATTGATCAAATTAAAAAGGCTGGTAAATTGGTTTTAGCAACAGGAGACTATCGCCCATTTGAATATCATGATGAAAAGACAAATAAAATGGTAGGTTATGACATTGATTTGGCGGCTGCCATAGCCAAAAAAAATTGGCGTTCCTCTAGAAGTAAAAGAGATGCAATTTACTAGCCTTATACCAACATTACAAAATGGTCAAGCAGATTTAGTAATTGCAGCAATGTATATTACAGATGAACGTAAAAAAGTAGTGGATTTTGCAGATCCATATATGGATACAGGTATGGTTCTAGTTGTAAAGGCAGGAGATACAACAATAAAAAGCACGAAAGATCTTGACGGCAAAGTAGTTGGCGTAAAAGCAGGTGCTACTAGTGAAAAAGTAGCTCAGGATCTAAAAGCACAAGGTGCAAATATTACTATAAAAAGTTATAAAGAAACTGTTGATTATCTGCTTGACATGGAAAATGGTCGTATCGATGCTTGTATAAATGATTTGTTGAATCAGTTGGAATATAACAAAACTCATCCGAATGTGAAAATTGTGGGGACTCCGTTTACTAAAGCATCATTAGGGATTGCTGTTAAACAAGGTGATAAAGAAATGCTAGATATAGTTAACTCTGTATTGAAAGAAATGAAACAAAATGGTGAAGCTGATAAATTATATCAAAAATGGTTAATGAGTGCTAAACAGTCTTAGTATTATAGGCCAAACAGTCATAAAAAAAGAAAGGAAATGAGCGTATGAATTTAGATTACTCGGTTGTACTAAGCAAACTCCCTATTTTTCTTGACGGCTGTTTGGTTACCCTAGAGATATCTTTTTTTGCATTGTTGTTAGGTATGATATTTGGTATAGGGGGAGCTTTGTGCCGCATATCGTCAAATCGCTTTCTTTCAGGGATAGCATTTTTGTATGTGTGGATTATTCGTGGGACGCCTATAATGGTGCAACTATTCATTCTATATTTTGGACTACCGCAGCTAGGAATAAAAATGTCTAGTATGACAGCTGGAATACTAGGTCTTGCCATAAATACAGGGGCTTATGTTACGGAAATTATACGTTCCGGCATACAGGCAATAGAAAAGGGACAGACAGAAGCAGCCTTGTCTTTGGGGATGAAACCTTACCAAGCTATGGTTAGAATTGTGGGCCCTCAGGCGGTAAAGGTTTGTATGCCTCCGTTGGTAAACCAATTTATTATGACACTTAAGAATTCCTCCATCGCTTCTTTGGTTACCATAACGGAGTTATTACGTACAGGTGAGCAGCTTATTTATACTACATTCCGGAGCTTTGAGGTATATACTGTAGTAGCTGTCCTTTATTTGATTATGAACTCTGTATTTATGATTGTTGCGGGTAAATTGGAAAAAAGGATGGAAAGACAATGAATAACATTGTAGAAATGCAGCATATTTGCAAAAAATTCGGAGAAGTTACTGTCTTAAAAGATTTTAATCTTAACCTGCGTGAAGGGGAAAAGGTAGTTATTATTGGACCTAGTGGTTCAGGTAAAAGTACTGTGCTCCGTTGCATTAATTGCCTAGAACCTATCCAAGGTGGTAAAATTATTTTTGAAGGACAAGAACTTACACAGAAAACTGACTTAAGCGCATTGAGAAGAAAAATTGGTATGGTTTTTCAGCATTTTAATCTCTTCCCACATAAAACGGTATTAGAAAATATTATTGAAGCGCCGGTAATTGTGAAAAAAACACTTAAAGCTGAAGCTAAAAAGTTAGCTATGGTATTGTTGGAAAGAGTTGGTCTTGCCGATAAATGTGATAGCTATCCAAAAGAATTGTCGGGAGGACAAAAACAAAGAGTAGCAATTGCCAGAGCACTTGCCATGAATCCTCAGATTATGTTGTTTGACGAACCAACGTCAGCTCTGGATCCGGAACTGGTAGGAGAGGTCCTTTCTGTTATGAAACGGTTAGCAGAAGATGGCATGACTATGATTTTAGTGACTCACGAGATGGCTTTCGCTAAAGAAGTAGCAGACAGAGTGCTTTTTATGGATCAAGGTGTTATTGTTGAAGAAGGAACCCCAAAAGATATTTTTGAAAATCCACGACATAAAAGGACACAGGTTTTTCTACAGAGAATATTGCACTAAATTGTAAATAACATAATACTAAAAATTATCAGCAGGAGGAAGCGATTATGAAAAATTTTGAAAATGTATCAGTGGTGAAAAATGCCAACATATATTTTGATGGCAAGGTGACAAGCCGTACAGTTTTATTTGCGGATGGAACTAAAAAAACTTTGGGTATTATATTACCCGGAGAATATGAGTTTTCTACAGGCGATAGTGAAGTTATGGAACTTTTAGCTGGCAAATTAGAAGTATTAATTTCCGGCAGTGTAAACTGGGAACTTTTTGAAGCGGGACAAAGCTTTGCCGTGCCTGCCAATAGTAAATTTAAAGTAGCGGCAAAAGAAGCAGTTGATTATTGTTGCTCATATTTAAAAAATGTGTAATTAAGTAAACCGTAAAAAACACTATGTTACGGAATTTTAGCGACAGAAGAAATGAAATAAGGGAACGCCCCGTCACAATGTATGTTAAGCAACATTAAAAAGTCTAGCGTAATTTTATTAGCTAGACTTTTTGGCTATTTATAATCCTTGAATATAAACCTCATACAATGCTAAAATAGCTATAGTGTTATAGGTTGCTGCTTATTTTAAATTAATTTTACATTAGATAGAAAGAAGGACATTGAATGAATATAGG
>JAAYAE010000141.1 GCA_012719555.1 Acholeplasmataceae bacterium
AATTAATACCGCGACACAAGCATACGCCTGTAGCTCAGTGGATAGAGCGTCAGCCTCCGGAGCTGAAAGCGGTGGTTCGATTCCACTCAGGCGTACCATAATTTTATAACTAATAAGAGCGACTTTCCCGTAATATGGAAATCGCTCTTATTTTATTTTTTTGTTACTCGTTTACTAACTCCCAAAAATGTTTAGTTTTATCTTCTGTCAAATACTCTTCTTTGTAATATATTGTCGCAAAATGCGTACAAATGTTCCTCCGGGCATTGGCATAGCAAAATAGA
The DNA here is from genome assembly GCA_012719555.1 of Acholeplasmataceae bacterium. GTDB lineage: Bacteria > Bacillota > Negativicutes > Acidaminococcales > Acidaminococcaceae > JAAYAE01. Next base: position 285 of record JAAYAE010000141.1, read on the forward strand.
AACCCTGCCCTGCTACTATACCCATATCTCGCAATTTGTCTGTATCTTCCTTTGTTTCAATACCTTCTGCAATAATGGGTATCTCTAACCGTCTACCTAAATCAGCCACTGCCAATAAAATTTTAGACGCTCTGAATACATCATCACAATCACCTAAGAAACGCATATCCATTTTCAGCATATCAACCTTAATATCCTTCAACATATTTAAAGATGAGTAACCACTGCCAAAATCATCCATAAGCACCTTAAAACCATACTCCTGTAATTTTGTTATAGTTTTAAACATTATGTCTTTACTTTGGGCATAAACGCTTTCTGTTATTTCTAGGCGCAGCAGATTAGGTTCAATTTTATATTCGTTAACCAAGTCAATAATATGTTCGCTGAGCTTAGCGTTATAGAAATTAATCCGCGAAATATTAACAGAAATTGGCACTAAATAGTTATTTTGTTGCCTTTGAGCTGAAATAAATTTACATGCCTCACGCCACATATATTGGTCTAATTGTTCAATCATGCCATTGCGTTCAAATATTGGAACAAAAAGGGCAGGAGAAAGCAAACCCAGTGTAGGATGAAACCAACGCGCCAAAACTTCTGCACCCAAAATTTCTCTGGTTTGCAAATCAAAATAGGGTTGATAGTAAGGAACTATTTCCCCTGTCTTCAACGCTTCCTCTAAGTCAGCCATTAATTGATGTTCTATAATAAAGCGTTTACGCCAAGCATTATCATAATAGGCAAAACAATTGTGATAGGAGCCTTTCACTGTCTGCAAGGCCATCTTAGCCCTGTCAATCATCTGCCCTACTGTAATACTAGTATCATCGATGCAATAAATACCCATGTCCACAATAACCTTAAAATTATAAGAAAAATTATTGAGTTCCTTGGCTGCCATATCCATGAAAGTTACTGGATTAAAAATTTCCTTGGATAGGCACACTACAAAACGGTCTGCATAGAGTCGAGCAATTGTTGCTTTTTCACCATACATAGCTATAAGCTTACTGGCAATAAGTTTCAGTGTATTATCGCCTGCCTCCACACCAAATAAGTCGTTTATCATCTTAAAGTGTTCAATATTCAGCACAAATAAAATATATTCTATTTCGCGCCCATTACTAAGCATTTTCTCTGTTTCCGCGAGAAAACTATGCCTATTAAGCAGTCCTGTCACTACATCCCATCGCAAAGAATTTTCCAGCTTTATCCGTAATTCCTCGCGTTCTGTTATGTCCCGTGCACAAATCATTGCCGTTTTAATCCCATTATACATATTACTATCTTCAACGCTAAACTCCATCCAACGCTTACCCTTCTCGTCTTTAACGGGTATAGCTTCTGCGCATATACCGCCATATTTGTTTTTCAAAGGGCAATTGTAACATGGGGTTTCTTGCTGGCACAATTCTTTATAGCATTTGACTTTATTTTTTTGACTAGGGAAAATGTTTCTAGAATGGTCGGTACAATACAACAAATCGTAATTATTTTTGTCAATGACATAAACACAAGCACCTGCACGACGCAAAAGCATTTTATGTATTTGATAGCGCTCATTCAACAATCGCAAACGTGCTTCCTTCATAAAGAAAACACCTATGAGCATGGCTAAATTGCCAAGAAAACTCGTTTTATTCCCACTGGTGTGACGCTTGCTGTCGCATTGTTCGAAAGTAACAATAGAGTATAGTTTCCCATTTTCGTCGTAAATTTTACATAACATAATCGACAACGTACCACGCTGAGAACACCACTCCAATAGTTTTGTGCTTTTTAATTTAGAAACATCTTCCGAAACTAATACTCCATATTGATCAAAAGCATCCGCACTTTCTTGCAACAAATCTTCGGTAATTACGTGCATTTTTTCCCCAGCGACGCTAATGCCTTTATTGTTCCATTCATAATAATCTTGTAAATATTTGCCCTCGCTTTTAACTATAAATAAAGAAATACGGCTAAACCCGCGAGCCCTTCCAACTAGGTCAAAGACCATGGGTATTGATTTTTTTAAGTCTCGCACGTCCAATAAAATTCTGAATACATATTCAAACATATTATCGCGAAAGTTTGCGCCTGCATCTTTATTTTCGTTTATTCGCTCTTGCTTTTCATCATTTTCGCTAGTTCGCCATTTCATTTTTGCATCATAAAAACTGTATTGATTTTTGCCTTTGCTCTTACTGTAATATAAAGCAGCATCTGCCTTGGACAGCAAATCCATATAGTTATTACCATCACCTGGAAACATGGCAACACCCATACTGCAAGAAAAGTTGAAAAACTCTGTGACTTGCGAGAACACGGCATTTAAAGAACGATGTAATTCTTCCACTCTTGGCTTGGCTTCATTTTTATCTATGCCTGCCATGTAGATTATAAATTCATCACCACCATAGCGGCCTGCTACATCACCTGGACTCATAAAATTTTTACAACGGCGTCCAATTTCACTAAGAAGTGCGTCTCCATAAATATGTCCCATGCTATCGTTAACTTGTTTGAAATTATCAATATCCAAAATTATAAAAGCTCCGGGAAGCACTGCATTTTTTATACTACTATTAATAATACTTTCAGCATAGGCGCGATTGTACAAAGTTGTCATTGGATCAAGTTCTGCTTTTTGCTTTAAAGACAGCTCTGCTCTTTTCTCTGCCGTAATATCATTAATATAAAAATTGCAATAAACGTCGCCTTTCTCATCGTCGATTAGATATGCATAAACTTTTCCCCATAAATCTTCATCGTTTGCAAAGGAAAAAATCAAATCTTTTTGCAATTCGTTTTTCCCGTTTTTGTAACTTTCAAGTAGATTTTCTCGAGAAAAAGTGTGAAAAGCTATGGGAATATATTCTGGGCTAACAAACTCTTTGATAAAATTGTGCAAAAATTCCGTCCAAGACGTTTCCCACTGCTCAGACATATTGGGCACTAATTTCATACTTATGCTGGACACTTCATCTCTATTTACGCAAAATTCCACATTGCATATAGCATTAGCCATGATAACTTCGCTATAACGTGAAGCACGCCACTCTACAAACTCGTCCACATTTTTTTTATCTTTTTGCTTAGAAGATATTTCTAACACATTCTTTATACGCTGACGCATAATAGTAAGATTAAAAGGTTTGGTGAATATCTCTGTTGCACCTAAATCTAAAGCCGTACCGGCTTTTTCAATATTCTCAATTTCTGTCATAGCAATAACAGGAATAAATTTAAAATTCTCATCTTTCTGCATAAATTTCAGTACGTCTTGCCCCGATATATTGCTCATACTAAGTTCCAATAGCACTAAATCTATTTCTTTGTATTTCTGTGACAAAAGACAGAGGCCTTCAACCCCGTCTTGTGCAATTAAAACATTATAATCGACAGAAAGGGTTTTACGTAAAATATTACGATTAATAATAGCATCATCAACTATTAAAAGTGTTTTTTTATTATTAGTCATTTTTTACCATTTCTCTCTGAATTATTTTACAATTAAAATTTATTCACATACTCGGAATTATATCACATTTCGTAATATGACGCAGTATGATATAATGCTTTTATAAAAGTTGCTTTTAAATTTTCCATAGGGGGCAAATTGTCAATGAAAAGGGCCTTATATTTGCTTGTATTTTTACTATGTTTTTCGTCTGGAAGTTATGCAGACGCTTATCACAATGACAAATTTGGTTTTTCGCTAAATATTCCGGAGGAATTTCAGGATATGCCATCTTCTGCACCATTTTCCATTGCTTCCTATACTAACGAAAAAATTTTTCTGCAGTTAAGATATATCAATCCTCAGGATACTTATAGTGGTTCAACATTTGAAACCACTACTAAAACAGAAATAGAAAAATTTATCAAGCGACAACGATTAGTAGCTGCCCTAAACACTGCTAAATTTAAGTTTTCTACTTATGACACTCACACCACCGCTACTGGCTTTACCTATGTATGGGCAATGTTTGTTGCAAATATCCAAATCAATGAAGATAACTTCCGAACATATATGTTA